>JAITHZ010000085.1 GCA_031279795.1 Bacteroidales bacterium | reverse complement strand
CCATGAAGCAAATACGCGATCGCCATTATTACGAAAAATATTTGGACAAAGGCAAAGCCATTGTTTTGATGGGACTGGCCTTTTCGGGAAAGGATGTAGCTTGCAGAATGGAAGATGTTTGTTCGAATAAATAAGTTCCAATGGCAATAACGGTAACAGGATTATCAAAAAAATACGGAAAACAGGTTATACTTGATCAGGTTAGTTTTTCGATTTCCGACAGGGAAATTGTTGCATTTCTGGGTGCAAACGGAGCAGGAAAGTCAACAACCTTGAAAATTCTCAGCGGATTTCTTTTGCCCGATGCGGGAGAAATTTTGATAAATGGCATGGATTTACGCTGTCAGTTATCTGAAATCCAGCGGAAAATCGGATATTTACCCGAAAATAACCCTCTTTATCCCGAAATGTATGTAAGAGAATACCTTGCCTTTGTCGCTTCGCTGTTCCGTTTGGGAAAAACGGCCAGACAAGCGATCGACAGGGCGATAGCGTTAACCGGACTGGAGAGCGAAGCCTCAAAACGGATTGGCCGCCTATCGAAAGGATACAAGCAGCGTGTCGGACTGGCGCAGGCCATTTTGCATTGTCCGTCAGTTTTGCTGCTCGACGAACCCACTACCGGCCTTGACCCTGTGCAACTGCAGGAAGTACGCCGACTACTCGCTGATTTGGCAAGGGAATGTTCCATTCTGTTTTCGACTCACAACCTCAACGAGACAGCCCAACTGTGCAGCCATATCATCATTATCAATAACGGTAAAATCGCCGTCGATTCTCAATGGGACGGTCACAAAAGCGCCGAAGAACTGGAAAGGCTGTTGCAATTCTGAATTGTTGGTTATCGTTATCTCAAATCCGGTTTATAGAAAACAGTCGGTGCGTCAATTGATTTGTGTCGCTTGAAAGAATGCCGTCCGCAGTCAGGTAATCAATACGCACTTTACCTGATGCGTGTATCACTTTCTGGTTATTGATTATTATTCCAACATGGACGACTTGGCTGTTTTCGTTGCAAAAAAACGCAAGGTCGCCTGTTTGTGTATTTCCGAAAGAAACCCTAACGCCGTATTGAGACTGTTCTTTGGCGTCGCGTGGCAGCTGAATACCCGATAGACTGAAAATAAGCTGCACGAATCCTGAACAGTCGACGCCGAAAACGGTTTTTCCGCCCCACAGATAAGGCGCGTTCAACCAGCGTTCAGCGTTCTGTTCCAATGAATAGTTGTCGAGTGTGCCGATGAATGAAAAGTCGCGTCCTGCAATGGAAAAACTGTTTTTCGCATGGCAAAAATTCCGGATAAGGCTGCCGCACGGTAAAGTAAGCAATTGTCCGGATGGTTCTTTTTTCACTTGAACAACAAGCGAATGTAGCGGAAAAACAGGCGATTCCACGAGCTGGAAAAATGTTGCGGGCAGGAGGAATGTTGCCATATTTGCGCTAATCCAGCCGGAATACCCATCGGCTACATTTTTGATTTCCACCCATTTTCCCGTGTTTGATTTTACGACGAACAGTTCGCCGAAAAGCAGTTGAGTTGTCATTTCACTTGTTTCGGATGCGTGGCGTCGAACAGGTATTACGGGATGAAGATTGATAGCATATTTCATTTTCGTTTCGTTGTTTCGTGGGATACATATTTCCAACAAAGTTCACAAAGACCACAAAGTTTTCATTTAGCTTGATTTTCTTCTCTGTGAGCTTTGTGAGCTTTGTGGGATTACATATCTCCCACAAAGTTCACAAAGACCACAAAGTTTTCATTTAGCTTGATTTTCTTCTCTGTGAGCTTTATGAGCTTTGTGGGATTACATATCTCCCACAAAGTTCACAAAGACCACAAAGTTTTCATTTAGCCTGATTTTCTTCTCTGCGAGTTTCGAAAGGAAACGGCAAGCTCCTAACCACTAATCACTAACCACTAACCAAACCGACACGCCAGCTGTAGGAATTTCTTTTCCTCCGATCAAATAATTCGTTCCGGCAGGCAAGGGCAAATCGTATGATTTGTCGGCATAATTAACCGCAATACCGAATCCGTCACGATACTCGATGTGGAGACCCGGAGGTAAATCCAGCAGAGGAACGGTCAGGTTGGCATAAATTTTCTTCAAAACGGCTTTTTCCATCTGTCCGTCCTGCGAATCCACGCCAACGTATGTGACGCTACCTTTACCCAAACGCCGGTAAATAATAGCCGGACGGCCTTCATAGAAATCACCCGAATAGGTAGCCCAAACATCGGTGTTTGCGTCCGGTACAAGGATTTCGCCCCAACTCGTCCAAGCATACTTCGAGCCTTCAAACAGCACATTGTCGGGAGTTTGCGGCAGCAGCAAGTCATAGAAGTCGATTTTTGCTCCGATAAGCGGATAAATGGGCGCTCCAAAAGGCGCTTCAAAAAGTTGTCCATTTCGGTTTTTGTGTCCTGTCCGGCAAGTCAGAATCAGGTTACCGCCCTGTTCAACGTATCTTTTCCAGCCTTGAATCAATGTCGAATCTACCATTTCATAAGCTGGAGCAATCAGTACGGAATAGTTCGAGGCATCCTGTTTTTCGCTGATAAAATCCACCGGTGCGCCAAAACTCTTCAACGCATTGTAATATTTGTCGATATGCTGTTCGGTGTTCCACTCGGAAGTTTGCCTGCCACGACCAATTTCCCATGCATTTTCGTGATTGTAGAGAATGGCCGTGCGGCGGCGTTCGTAATCGACGGGATTTGCGATTCCTTTACGGTAATGTTTTCGCAGCAGTTTGACTTCGTTGATAAACCGTGAATATTCCAGTCCGCCCGGCGTAGGCGTTACACCGTCTGGGCCCACAATGCCATAGTGATACAGTTCCGTGCCGTAAACAGGCTGCCGGTAACGGTAAGTGCAAACAAAACGGCTCTGGCCGGCAAACACATGCCACAACCACAGACGCACGGCTCCCGGAAGCGGTTGCGGATTGATTCTTCCCCAGTTCACCTGTCCGGGCTGCAGTTCCATCACGCCATAAACGCCGTCAATCGGACGAAAAAAATCGTTTGCCTTCGCAATTCGTTCCACCGGCCCCAGTCGGTATCCTTTCCGCCCGATGCCAGAGTTCTCGCCATAGACCATGTAGCGGGTGTAGGCGTGAAAATCCAGCTCCGGACTTTTTCGCAGGTGTCCGTCTTCGTAATCGGGAATATAATTGGTTGTAATCCATTGATTTTTTCCGGTATGTTTCCGAATAGTTTTTGCCTGTTCATCCAAAAAGCCTGACATTTCTTCTGTCGAAAAACGATTGTAGTCCAAAATTTGGTGCGAATTCATAAACATTCGTGTAAAAAGCGGAATGTTTATTTCGTCAAAGTTGCCGTATGTCTGACTCCAAAAAGCCGTTCCCCAAGCTTTATTCAACGCAGCAATGGTTGAGTATTTATTTTTCAGCCAGATGCGAAAACGCGCCTGAGCGTCTTTTCCGTAGTCGCGCTGCGGACGCGGTTCGTTATCCAGCTGCCAGCCAATTACACGTTTATCGCTGCCGTAGTGTTGCGCCAGCCTGTCGATCATTTTCAGCGAATAATCGCGGTAGAAATTGTTCGAAACCGACGGATGCTGGCGAGAACCATGATCGGTTTTAACGCCATTTTCATTTTCGATCAACAGCTCCGGATGCTTTCGCGTCAGCCACACAGGAGGGGTGGCGGTTGAAGTACACATAATTACCTTCAATCCCTGTCGGGCAGCAATATCCACAGCCCTGTCGAGCCATGCAAAATCGTAATTTCCCTCAGACGGTTCAAGCTGCGCCCACGCAAACTCGGCATAATGCACAAATTCAAATCCCAGATCACTTATTTGTCTAAGATCCCGTTCCCAC
>JAITHZ010000393.1 GCA_031279795.1 Bacteroidales bacterium | reverse complement strand
CAACTCCAGTGGAACGAGGCTTCGTGAACTGTCCAGCCGGAAAGCTCCGTAGCGCTGGGTTATGGTTTCCGCTGCGGATTTTTGGGGCTGCTGCACATGGTATTAGTACAGGAACGCCTTGACCGTGAGTTTGATATGGATGTAATAACCACCGTTCCAAACGTATCGTATATTGTTCATGACAAAAAAGGAGAAGCAAAAGAAGTACACAATCCGTCGGGGCTTCCCGACCCTGCGCTGATCGACAAAATCGAAGAACCCTACATTCGCGCATCAATCATCACCACTACCAGTTTTATCGGGCCAATCATGACGCTTTGCCTCGGTAAACGCGGCGAACTGATTAAGCAAGAATACATTTCGGACGACCGAATTGAGATCATTTACAACCTTCCTCTGGGCGAAATCGTAATTGACTTTTATGATAAACTGAAAAGCATTTCAAAAGGTTACGCTTCGTTTGATTACCATCTGCATGATTTTCGACCGTCAAAGCTGATAAAGCTGGACATTTTGCTCAATGGCGAATCGGTTGATGCACTTTCCACGTTGACGCACGTGGACAATGCCTATTCGCTTGGTCGTCGAATGTGTGAAAAATTGAAAGACCTGATTCCGCGTCAGCAGTTCGACATTGCCATTCAAGCAGCAATTGGCGCAAAAATCATTGCCCGTGAAACAATTAAGGCTGTTCGAAAAGACGTAACCGCCAAATGTTATGGCGGCGATATTAGCCGCAAACGAAAATTGCTTGAAAAACAGAAAAAAGGAAAAAAGCGGATGAAACAAATCGGCTCGGTTGAAGTTCCTCAGAAAGCGTTTCTGGCAGTATTAAAATTAGATTAGCAACGCAATTGTTTATGCTTGAGTATATTCCATTACAAAAAATACTGTTCCTTGATATCGAAACCGTACCTGGGTGCGCTTCTTTTTCCGAATTAAGCGAAACATTCAACATGTTGTGGGAGAAAAAATCGGTACAACTGCAAGGGAGAGGTGAAGAAAAAACACCAGAAGAATTGTACGAACGAGCTGGAATTTATGCTGAATTTGGAAAAATTGTCTGCATATCGGTTGGCTATTTTGCCAGAGAACGGGAATTTCGACTGAAATCGTTTTATGATGACGACGAAAAAATATTGTTGAACGATTTTTCCAATTTGCTGAACCGATATTTCAACACCCGCGAGCACCTGCTTTGTGCTCACAACGGGAAAGAATTTGATTTTCCGTATATTGCCCGCCGGATGCTGGTGAATGGCATAGAAATTCCAGAAATATTGAATACGGCAGGAAAAAAACCTTGGGAAGTCAATCACCTTGATACTATGGAATTATGGAAATTTGGCGATTATAAAAGTTTTGCATCGCTGAATTTATTGGCGGCTGTTTTTGGAATACCAACGCCCAAAGACGACATCGACGGCAGTCAGGTAGGCGACGTGTATTGGAAAACAGGCGATTTGGAACGTATCTCCACCTACTGTCAGAAAGATGTATTGACCGTTGCGCAAATTTTCCTGAAATATCGCTGTGAAACAATTTTAAAAGAACACGAATATATATTCGGATAAATACGAACTGTTTTCTAACTTCTAAACTTTTAATTTTTAACTTTTAATTTATGTGTGGAATTGTAGGATATATCGGAAATAAAGAAGCCTATCCGGTGTTGATCAAGGGATTACACCGGCTGGAGTATCGCGGGTACGACAGCGCTGGCATAGCGCTGGTCAACGGAAACCGTCAATTGAACGTTTACAAGACAAGAGGGAAAGTCGCTGATTTAGAGCGTTTTGTCGAATCAAAAGACATCAGTGGAACTGTAGGAATTGCGCATACCCGCTGGGCGACGCATGGCGAACCCAGTGATGTAAATGCACATCCACACTATTCGCAATCGGAAAGTCTGGCGCTGATTCATAATGGAATCATCGAAAATTACGCCGTACTAAAAGAAGAATTGACACGAAAAGGTTATACATTCAATAGCGCTACCGATACGGAAGTACTGGTGCAATTCATTGAATATGTAAAAATAAGCAATAACGTTGATTTGCCGAATGCAGTTCATCTGGCTTTAAGTCAAGTAGTTGGAGCTTATGCCATAGCCATTGTGGAAAAAAATAATCCCGACATGATTATTGCTGCGCGAAAGAGCAGTCCTCTGGTGGTGGGTATTGGGAATGACGAATTTTTCCTTGCATCCGACGCCACCCCTATCATCGAATATACAAACAAAGTTATCTACCTGAACGACGAGGAGATAGCCGTGATTCGCCGACGAGAAGGCTTAAAAATTACCTCCATCGAAAACATGGAAAAGACGCCACAAATTCAGGAGTTAAGCATGAGCCTGAGTCAGTTGGAAAAAGGCGGCTATCCACATTTCATGCTGAAGGAAATCTTCGAACAACCCCGCACCTTGCTCGACTGCATGAGTGGTCGAATCAATATCAACGCCACCAGCGTGGTGTTGTCCGGCATTTTTGATAACAAAGACAAATTTCAGAAAGCCAAGCGCATCATCATTTGCGCATGTGGAACATCATGGCACGCCGGAAATATCGGAATGTACCTGATGGAAGAATTTTGCCGGATTCCTGTTGTGGTAGAATATTCATCGGAATTTCGTTACCGAAAGCCTGTCATTTATCCCGACGACATTGTAATTGCCATTTCACAGTCG
>JAITHZ010000390.1 GCA_031279795.1 Bacteroidales bacterium | reverse complement strand
GGCAACAGGGTCGAAAGAGGCGGCAATTCCCAAATCCGGCACAATTGCAGCATCGTTGTGTCCCCAGCAATCACATTCGGGTGAGACGTTCATGATAAAGTTAATGTGAAAGTTCGGTTTTCCCAGCAACACGGCCTTCGTATATTCAGCAATTTTGTAATTCAAACGTTCGGAAGTTTCCTCGTCTCCCATCACTGCTGCACTGTACTGACATAGTGCAACACATTGCCCGCAGCCAGTACAGCTGCTGTAATTAATCACTGCAATTCGCTTAGCATCCAGGCTAATGGCTTTATGTGCGCAATACTTGACGCAATTGTTACAGCCGGTACAATTCGTACGGTCAACGACGGGTTGAGATGAAGAATGCAATTCCAGTTTTCCGCCAACACTGGCGCATCCCATGCCAAGATTTTTCAACGCGCCACCAAATCCTGTCTGTTCATGTCCTTTGAAATGATTCATAGACACTACGATATCGGCGTCGGCAACAGCTGCGCCGATTTTTGGCGCTTTGCAGTATTTACCGTCGATAGCAATTTCACGGTAATGAGTGCCTTTCAGTCCATCTCCGATAATGATGTTGCATTTGGCTGAAAGCGGATTGAAGCCATTTTCTACAGCGCTTTGCAAATGGTCGACGGCATTGGAACGCTCACCCGAATACAGGGTGTTACAGTCGGTCAAAAACGGTTTTGCTCCAAGGGAGCGGAGCAATGTTACCAATTGAGCCGCATAGTTCGGACGAATATATGCCAGGTTGCCCGGTTCACCAAAATGTATCTTCACTGCAACAAACTGGTCTTTGAAATCAATACTTTCAATACCAGCATGTTTAGCAAGTCGTTCCATTTTTCGGAGAAGGTTATTGGACGGGTTCGTCCGCAAATTCGTAAAATAAACAGTAGAAATTTTCATTTTACACGCTTTGATTATTAAAATATTTTATATTACTGATTATTAAATAAATAGTCGCATTATTGATTTGCGCTTTCTTGAATACAAAGATATGAAAAAATTTTCAAATGTAAATAGTGAAACATAGCCAGATGAATTTCAATGGGTTGTTTTTGATAAAATTCAGACCTCCTGAACTTAGTAAGATTAAGTTAACTTTTCTTATTAATAAATTTCATTAAAATAATCTTATCTACTCTAATAGTAAAGGATATTACAGAAATCCAGACATATCTGAATGTATCATTTTTATATTGTGGCTTAATGAGCATGCAAAAATCTCTGAGATACACTAAATCATGAAATATCACTTTGCTAAAATCGACAATAGATGCTAAAATTCGATAATTAGAAAAGGGTGATTTTTGCTCATAATTATCAGTGTATGATTCTCCTGTGGTACCTGATATGCCACTAATTTCTAATGGTAAACAAAATTTAGAAAATATAAAAGAATTTTTATTCAGTTGTATAATTACATCATACAGCAAATGCTCTAAATAATACCCCCGCATGTCGGCAATCATATTTATATTTTTAGCACTTAAAAATATTTCATAAAAACATTTTGTAGCAATAAAACAACGAGAATCTATCCATTTAGAATTTGTATTAGTTATTGCTATGATTTTGTTTTCAAGATATTTAGGATAAAACAACAAGATATCATTAAATTTCAAAACATTAAAAATAGTTGAAATGTTTCTGATAACTAATCTTCCCGTTATTTTTATTATATAGTTGGATTTTTTTATAAACTCGCTATGCTGAAAGGCATATTTCATTATCAAACATTCGCCATATCCTTTACCCAACCTTTTATCATAATCATTCCCATAAAAAGACAAAAATTCTATCCTGCCTTTATATTTTGTAAATTTCGAAGAAATATCTTCACCCGAATTATTACAAAATACAATATTGTAATTTGTTTTATCTAAATAAAAATTAATGGCATTCACATAGTGCTCTTCTCGCACTTTTTCATTTTGCAAAGTAGTGTATACCGCTCCATTAGGATTGATACAAGCTGTCAGCAAAATCACATAGTCAGCCGAATATGAGTTCATTTACGCTTACAATAATTGATTAGTTAGTCTATAAATATCCTTTTATGAACCACTTATTACAATCATTTATCTCTCCAACATGGTAAAATGTTGTAAACAAATTTTAATTTTATTTTCGTTTGTGTTTTTTGGTATTTTCGTTTCCGAAGGATTTTTGACGGTGGGAATTGCGGCGGTAAGGTTTTTCGCTTTGTTTTTCCTGTGCAATTTCCACTTGCACGCGCCTACCTTGCCATTGACTGTTGTTCAACGATTTAATGAGGGCGCTGGCGCTTCGTTCTTCGATTTCAAAGAAAGAAAAGTTTTTCATCAGGTCAATTTTCCCGATATGCACACGTCCACTAACGTTGCGGTTGATAAAGTCAATCAATGGAGCGGGATACAGGCCGTCTGTTTTTCCAAGATTAATAAATATACGCACAAAATTTGTGTTTCCTCCCGCAGTTCGTCGGTCACTTTTTTCGTATTCTTTTTTTTGTTCGGGGCGATCGCTGGGCTGGTCAATTTCTTTTGCTTTGGAATAATAATCAATCAGGCGATTAAATTCAAAAGAGACAACGCGTTTGATTAAATCTTCCTGGCTCAGCCATTCCAGTTTTCGGATGATTGCGGGCAGGATAGTTGCTATTTCCGGTTCATTAACTTCCACCCGTTCGAGTTTATCTACTAAATTAAATAGCTGTTTTTCACAAATTTGACTGCCAGATGGGACGTTTTTTGATTCGAATTTTTTGCCAATAAGTCGTTCGATTGCTTTTACTTTTCCTTTTTCCTTTGTATGAATGATTGCGATAGAAACTCCTGATTTTCCGGCACGTCCGGTTCTTCCGCTACGGTGGGTGTATGATTCGGTGTCGTCGGGCAAACCGTAATTGATTATGTGCGTCAAGTCGTCGACATCCAGACCACGAGCAGCTACGTCAGTAGCCACCAGAAGCTGGAGATTGCGGATGCGGAATTTTTGCATCACACTGTCACGCTGTGCTTGCGACAAATCGCCGTGCAGTGCGTCGGCATTATATCCATCCTGAATCAGGCTGTCGGCCACTTCCTGGGTTTCCTTGCGCGTTCGGCAAAATATTATACCGTAAATATTGGGATAATAATCGGCAATACGTTTCAGTACCAGATATTTATCGCGAGCGTGCACTAAATAGTAAACATGTTTGATGTTTTTTGCGCCTTCATTTTTTGTACCGATGGTAATTTCAACCGGATTTTTCATGTAATTTCGGGCAATCCGTTCAATTTCTTTCGGCATGGTTGCCGAGAACAAGAGGGTATTTTTATCATCCGGCGTTTCGGCAAGAATGGTGTCAATACTTTCGGAAAAGCCCATGTTCAGCATTTCGTCAGCTTCGTCAAGGACAACGTTTCGGACAGCCGCGAGCTTTGCTGCTTTTCGGTTTAGCAAATCAATCAGCCGTCCGGGAGTTGCAACAATGATGTGGACTCCTTTTTTCAGATTATTAATCTGGTTTTCAATACTTGAACCACCGTACACCGGCAAAATTTTCAAATCGTTGATATATAGAGAATAATCGTTCAAATCGTCGGCAATCTGCAGGCAAAGTTCGCGCGTCGGACACAGTATCAATGCCTGCGGTTTTTTATTCTTGATGTCAATACGTTGCAGTATCGGCAAGCCAAATGCTGCTGTTTTTCCTGTTCCTGTCTGGGCTAAAGCGATTAAATCGTTGTTTGATTCTTCTTGCAGCAAGTAGGGGATTACTTCTTCCTGTACAGGCATCGGAAACTCAAATCCAAGTTCTTTCACAGCCTGCTGGATTTCGGGCGCTATGCCCAATTCTTCAAATGTTTTCATTCAGTTGTTTTGATTCGGGCGCAAAGGTAAGCATAATAATCCATTCTATCTGCATGTTTTGTTTCGAGGGGTGCAAAATTATTTGTTAGTGATTTGTGATCAGTGGTTGGTGGGTTTTGTAATTCTATTGTTCTCCATTTAACATTTTAACAATAATTTTGGTTATTTGATTAAAACTCTTTTGTCGGCAAACGCCAACAACTCCCTGTCGCCGCAACTGTCGCCATAAGCAATTAAGTAATAGTCATTTCTGTCAGGAAATTTTTCCAGCAGGCGATTAACTTTTTCCTGTCCATAGCAGTTTGCTGAAGCGAATTTTCCTGTCAAAATTCCGTTTTCATCTGTTTCCAATTTTGTTCCTATCACATCAGAAATTCCAAGTTTTGCGGCAAATGGGCGCAGCCAGTTTTCTACGCTTGCAGAAATAATTACGATTTTGTTTCCGTACTTCTGGTGTTGTTCTATGTATTTTATTATGTGGGCATTGCACGCGACGCTCCTGTATGCAAAACTTTCACATATTTTATTAAATTCAGTCAATTTCATTCCCTTAAAAAAGAAGGAAAAAATTTGCTGTTTCACTTTCCCGTTCGGGTAAAGTTTCAGTTTCATAGCCACGAGCATGGGCGAAAAAAGCAAAAAACCTGCATAACAGCGCAATGTGCCTTTACTGAAACGGATAATCTCTACAAAAGTATCTTTAGCGGTAATGGTACCGTCAAAATCGAAGGCGGCGAGGGTGATTTTATGGTTCATAATGTTCATAATTCATGTTTTGGAAATGCGCTGCTAAATTACTTATTTTCAGAGATATTAGCAAAAAAATAGGCACTTAATTTAGGTGCGAAACATGAGCCAATCATATATAATAAAGTCTATCAATTTTTTTTTCCTATAATCATAAAATGTGAATACCATAACTTTGGTATATAGTAATAATATGTTTTATATCCATATAATTCAAATATTTTTTTGATTTTATTTGGATAAACATTATACACTTTTTCTTTATTTATAATTCTGTCGTGCATTTTGTTCATAAAATTTCCAAAAACGTGATTTGCGTCTATATCTTTTATGATTATAATTTTTGCTTTGGTTATTATTTTTTCAATAAATTCATCACATTCCATTACAGGTAAATGATGCAATACATCACAGGCAAAAACAACGGAAAAGTCATGACAATCATTCAAACATTTGTCAAAATCAGAATAACATTTAACATTTTGTTTTTCTATCATCAAATTTTTATAATATACATCAACCGCATATATTTGACATCCTAATTCTTGAACAAACCAATCAGTCCAGAAAAATGTTCCTGCCCCAAAATCCAAAACAGTCGTTATTTCATTTGAAAGAAAAACATCTCGGCATATCTTCTTTATTTTTTTAACAGGCAAAACAATACTCCGGAAAAATTTTCTCAGTGAAGAGTGATCACTAAACTTGTTTGTTAAACTCCCGTGCAAAACTTCGGGCATTTGCGCTTTGCCTGCAAAATTTTTGTTCTCCGAGCAGGTATTTGCTTCGTCCTGATATTTAATTTTTTGTTTCATTTTTTAATTGGCTTTACGTTTGTTGATTAATTTTTCAAGATTAACGGGGAGTCATATAAATCATAACGATTATTTGTTAATTAAAGGTAAAAAATAAATGATTATGGCAAAAAACACAGCCCACAGCACCACACAAGCCTGAATAAAACGGTCGTGCAGCAGAATTTTTGTTGGGCTGTAACTTTTCGTATCTACCAATGTCAGTTGCTGGTATCGGAAAATGCCAGCCAGCACAAAAATCGATGTAATATACACATAATCAGTTTTTAAGCGTGTTGTAACTTCCGCCGAAACAGTGTACATTATGTAACTGATAATGGTTATCACGCCCGTAATGGACAGTACCTGATTCATATATTCGAGATTGTAGCGATTGATATTTTTACGATTTTGCACCTGTGTACGTTCAAACACCAGCACATCGTCGCGGCGTTTGGCAAAGGCGAGAAAGAGCGCAATAAGGAAAGTCATCAGCACGATCCAATGCGAAAGTGTTATGCCTGTAACCCAGCCGCCAGCCAATACGCGCAAGACAAAACCTGTGGAAATAATAAACACATCAACAATCGTTATCTGTTTAAGTTTCAAGCAATAGGCAATATTCAAAAAGAAATAAATACCAATAATGGACAGCAATTTCCACCGCGTTTCGCCGCCAGAAAAGAGGACAATAGCCACCGACAGCCCCAGCATTACCACCATTAAGGTGTATGCCTGAGCAGCACTTACCGTTCCGCTTGCCACAGGGCGAAATCGTTTTTTTGCGTGAAGGCGGTCGGCAGGCGCATCCCAAATATC
>JAITHZ010000385.1 GCA_031279795.1 Bacteroidales bacterium | reverse complement strand
AACCGCCGCTGCTTCAGAAACTGCCATTGCCCCCACGCTCATTCCTGCCGGAAACTACACCCCAACTGCCAATACTCCGCTCTATGCCGTGTACAAGAAAACGACCACAGCAAGCAGCATCAGCAATGAATGGGACTTTACAGGTACGTGGACAATTGACGAAACATGGGCAGATGCAAATCTGGTTCTGGACGACGAAGCCAGTGGCGCCAAACGTTTCAATTATGCACCTGCGGTAGCCAATGCAGCGCTTACGAAGGCTGACGGTACTCCGGTTCCTGATGTTGCCGGATTATTGTTCGATACAGCAGGGAAAACGGGTACTCCGACTGCTAGAATACGACTTAGATTCCAAGACGCTGGAACTTCGGTTAAATTAGTACAGTTGAACGGAACGGACGTCAAAGTGACTATTCCAGCTAACACAGGCGACATCGTTACTGTTGTAGCGCTAACGCCTACTGCCGGCTCTCTGAGAGGATTTTCAGTCACAGGCGGCACGCTTAACAGCGCAAGTTCTGAAAATGTTACAGCAGGCGGCTTACTTGCCACTGACGCAGAAGGAAAATGGGTATATGACGTAACCGCAAGTACGTTCACTATTGTTCCTTCTGGCGGCGGAATGAATGTACGCAAAATCACCGTTGGATCGGCATCAGTCACAAGCTACAACTCCAATCCCGATTGCAACGCGACCTCTATAACAGAAGGCGTTCGGGCAGCCGAAGCCGTATCCGTATCGTACACCGACATCGTAGGCCGTCCGGTCAACGCATCTGCAAAAGGTATTGTTATTGTCAAAACCATTTACAGCGATGGCAGTACGAAAACCGAAAAACTGTGGAAATAAATCCATAAACAGTAAAAATGGTTAAAATAACCAGAAAAAAATGAACACACTCTCGAATTACGTCAATCGTAATCAAGATAATTGAAATTATGTCTCTTCAAAATGGAATGCGCTTGAGAAAGGGGCAGAGCGCATTCCAGAGAGACATCTTTTGAATGAGAAAATAATTACATTCTTGGTCTTCTCAATTACCAAATAGCAACCCGTTTTTCTTTCGGCACGAAGAGTGTATTATCAGGCGTAACGCCAAAAGCGTCATACCATGCATCTATCTGAGGCAATGCGCCATTGACGCGCCATTTAGCCATTGCATGCGGGTCAATTTTAGTCAGACGGAGAATTTCGGCGTCACGCACATTGCTTGCCCATACTGTGGCGTATGCAATGAAAAAGCGTTGAGCAGCTGTAAATCCGTCTATTGGCGCTGGAGCAACTTGTCCTTTCAGCGTGTTTTGGTATGCTTGCCACGATACCTGCAATCCGCCCTGATCGGCAATATTTTCACCCAGAGTAAGTTTCCCATTGGCATGAACCGTATCCAGCACCACGATATTGTCGAAATAATCCACCAGTACTTTTGCCCGTTCTGTGAAACGTTCGGCGTCGCTGGAAGTCCACCAGTCGGTCAGATTGCCATCTTTGTCGAACTGCCGCCCATAGTCGTCGAAGCCATGCGTCATTTCGTGGCCAATCACTACTCCGATTGCGCCATAATTGACGGCGTCGTCGGCATTGAGATTAAAGAAAGGCGGCTGCAAAATTCCCGCAGGAAAGCATATTTCGTTTGTCGCTGGATTGTAGTAAGCATTGACCGTTTGTGGCGTCATTAACCATTCGTCTTTGTCCACAGGTTTGTCGAATTTGCTTATCATGTAATCGTAATCGAAATTGTTGGAACGAAGAATATTAACCCAGTAGGCGTCGTTTTTGCTGACGGCCAATCCCGAATAATCCCGCCATTTGTTGGGATAACCGATTTTTACGTGAAATTTGCCTAATTTTTCCAGCGCCTTGACTTTGGTAGTGTCGCCCATCCACGCCAAATTCTGGATTCTTTCGCCCAATGCCGTCTGAAGATCATCTACCAGTTTCAGCATTTTTTCTTTGGCTGCCGGCGGAAAATATTTTTCTACATAAATTTGGCCAACAGCTTCACCCAATGATTCGTCAATGACGTCAACTGCTCGTTTCCAGCGCTCTTGCTGAACTTCTTTTCCCGACAGTGTTTTTCCGTAAAATTCAAATGCAGCATCGGAAAATTCATCACTCAGATAAGACGATGCCAAATTTAGTACATTCCAGCTGAGATAGAATTTGATTTCCTCCAGTGAAGATTCGCGGATAAGGCGGCTTACTTCGGCAATCGGTTCCAATTGACCGACGTTCAGTTCTTTAAGTCCTTTGGTTCCTATTCTGTCGAAAAGTAGCGGCCAGTTGATGTCGGGCGAAAGCCGTGAAAGTTCTTCCAGCGTGATTTTGTGGTAATTGGCTATTGGATCGCGAAGTTTCTCACGCGGGAATGCAATTTTTGCCAGTTGTGTCTCAATTTTCATAACAGCAGTTGAAGCGTTTTTCGCTTCTTCCGAAGTATGACCGGAGAGTGTGAAAAGTTCTTCAATCAGCTCAATGTATTTGGCACGAATATGCTGCGTCCGTTCATCCTTTTCAAGATAATAATCACGGTCGCCCATCCGAAATCCACCCTGATTGACATGCAGTATGTTGAGCGAACTGTTTTTGTCATCAGCATAAACATAGTGGGAGAAGAACGGATTGACGCCGTCGCGAAACATGCCAGCCAGCACGCCAGTCAATTCCGACTTGGCGCTCATTGCCCTTAGTTTCTCTATGTACGGTAACACTGGAGCGCCGCCGTCGGAATTCAGACGTGCGCTATCCAGAGCCAGCGCATACAGACTGCCGATTTTCTGTTGCAGGCTTCCATCTGTTGCAGAAGTCGTTGCCAACTCTTCGATCAGTTCCTTGACCTGCATCTGGCTTTTCAGTCGCAGTTCGTCGAATGTACCGAAGCGGGCATATTCAGGTTTCAGTGGATTGGTCGCCATCCAGCCGCCATTCGCATACCTGTTAAAGTCATTCCCCGCTACAGCCGTTGTATCCATGTTGGCTGGATTGATACCGGCTACTGCTTGCTGAGGCTGATTACATGCATTAAAAACCATTGCAGAAGTAATAAATAATGCGAAATAAATAGTTTTTCTCATAAATAAATAATATTGAATTAAAATTAATATGTGTATTCATATAGTTATTTTATTCCTGTTTATTGATTAAATATTTTGCGGCAAAGATAATCATTATTTCGTTTTTTACCACATAGATAATACGGATTCAGATGGTTTGTCTTAATGGGAAGTTTAAGCCGGAAGATATAGAATCCGCCGTATCCGGAGAGGGAGGAATGCAACTGCTCGGAGGATTTAATAAAAAATAACCAAACTGAAATTAAGAATTAGGAGTTAGGGATTCGGAATTATGAGTTATAAATTTGTAAATCCTGTAATTTTGTCATTTTGTCATGAATTATGCGTTTAGCATTCATTTTCAATTTTCAACAGCCAATTGCACCAATCGTCTATACCGGTATTTTTCAACGCAGAGATTTCGAAAATCTGCAAATGCGGATTCACC
>JAITHZ010000334.1 GCA_031279795.1 Bacteroidales bacterium | reverse complement strand
GATACCGAATTTGTGCCGACAGTCGGCGTTGCCAGCGTTACATCCAATACGCCTTCGGGCTTGAAGGTATAGTCGAAACCGCCGGTCGATGCTTCGTAATACAGCACATCGTGTTCGGAGTCGAGGGCGATGCCGTCGGTTTTGTCCGTACCGTCGGAGTTCCAATATTCACTGACGGTCATATTCGAGGCAATGCCCGCTCCTTTTTCACCAACCGTAACGACAAACACGGCCGTGTTTTCAGGCCACAGGGCAGAGAAAAAGGCATTGCCGTTGTTTTCTGCGCCCAAATTGACAGTGTGGGTAGCGAGCAGCGCATCGTAGGTAATCAGCACGATTGCCGTACCTTCGCCGGCGGGTGTAATCAGTCCTGTGGGGCTGACCGTAAGCACCGCGTTGCTCGGCGCACCGTCTTCGCCCAGTACCGTATAGTGAAAATCGGGCTGGAAGAAATAGTTGTTTACATCGGTGTCGATTGTCTGCCAGTTGCGCTGACTGACAATCTGGAAGGTTGTGTCTATCTTGGGCAAATACAGGTGTCCGGCAGCGTTGATATTGACAAAAATATCAGCCACATTGCGCCCGTTCAAACTGTTTACATCGTGGTTAATTTCCTTCGGGGCGTGCGAAGTGAGTTGCCCTTCGGTGATTTCGAGCGCGGTGTTCGTTCCGCTTGGTGTGAAAACGCCTACCGTTGTTACAGCATCAGCGCGGCTTACGCGGTAGTTGTGTTTGCCGCTCACATTGTAGTAATAGGTCTTTTTGCCGTCTTCCACAGTGCTGTAAGTCGCTGTTTTTTCGGTAAATGGACGGTAGTTGTATCCACTGCCTGTCGGTACGCCCACAAACACGGTCGCGTTTTCGGGCGCCGTGATTTTGTAGGGTGAGGCGGTAACGGTAATCAGCGTATCCAGCACCGTGCTGCTCACGCCGCCTGCTACCGAAATGGCTTTCAGTTGCGTGGTTTGCGCAATGTCGAAAGGTGCGGTGTAGGGCGTTGAAGCATCCGTTGGCTCGGTGTTGTCGGTGGTATAATAAATGCTTACATCAGGCCTTAAGTGACTGAGCGTAACGCTTGCCTTGTCCCAAAAATCGCCTTCGACTTTGGCTGCGCCTGCAATGTCAATGCTTGGCGCATCGGGAGCTTGGGCAGTGGCGGCAGTAATGCAGAGGTTTTTCAGATATATTCCGGGAGCGGTTGATCGTCCATACCCTGTTGAAGTGCTTTCTATTTTTATTTGATAGTCGCCTTCAATTGTTAAGTCATCTACAGACCATTCGATGTAATTGTCAACATTAACAGGATTGCCCGTTGTTGAGCCGGTTTGTGACAATGATACATTTCCGCTACTCCATGCAGTTGCCCCTTCTTGTGTTATTGTAACTGAAAAACTAACCGCATCGTAAAATCCATTTCCTACAGAGAAACGAATTGCTCTACATCCATTGTTGAAAATTGGCGAAGTTATCCATCCTTCATACCTCAGAGTACTTCCGGTACCAAGTACAATAAAGTTGTGACCAAGATTATGCCTAACACAATTCCATCCCCAGCCGTCAACAGTCGTTATGGCATGTGTTGTATAGCTTGTCGCTCTTTCATAATTGGCTGCAACTGCTCTGTCAAAATCGTCAACATAGTCACATTGAGCGTTTATATTTACATAAGCCAACAAGAATGCTGTCATCAGAAACATTGTTTTGAAAAATCTAATTGTACACATAAAAACTGTTTGCGGACTTGCACCGCGCCGTTCCTTTGACGGCGTTTTTGGTTTAATTTTTTGTTGATTTGCCGTGCGTAGAGACGCGATTAATCGCGTCTCTACAAATCACGTCCACACAATGATTATTAAAATAATTCATCATCATTCCAATTTCGTGGATTATTATAAATGTATTCCGATATGCGTTGCCATTCATCGTTATCGCGGATAACGCGGTCGTGAAAACGGGTTTGCCATGCGAATGTGGCATGAATCGGACGTATTTCAAACGTTACGCGCCCTTTGTACCAGCGCATAATCCGCGACAAATTGTTGTTCAACATTGGGTTGTTGTCACCTGTTGCGCCGCCTGCCGTAGAGACGCGATTAATCGCGTCTCTACGAAACACAAATTATATTATTTTACGATTTTCACCGTATTATCTCCTGTTTTCAACAAATGGACGCCTTTTGGCAGGACTGCGGTATTGATGCGGTTGCTGCCTGCCGTCAGATTTACATTCAAAACCGCTTTACCCGACAGGTCGAAAATGGTTGCTGCGCCTGCTGTTGCTGTATTTATGATAATGTATTCGGCAAAGGGATTAGGATAAACGACAATGCTGCTGTTTTCCACATTTTCAGTGCCGGTCATCTGGTTGACCATTACCACCAACCACGGCGACATCAGCGGGATATAGTCCTCATTGTCATAAGCAGACAGAATGTAGGTGCCTGCGTTGTCGAATTTCAATGTTACTTTTCCGTTCGAGCCGGTTACACCGAGCGGACTGCCAAAAAATCCCGCGCCGCTTTCTACTGTTACCGGCGCCACTGCCGCATATTCTATTGCATCGGTCGGAGTGGCTCCATAGTCCATGCCCCAAATCACATACTCAATACCGGCTACGGTCAGTTCAAACTCTTCGCCTGCCGTTACTGTAATGGCTTCGGTGCGCTGTCCGTCATAGACAAACCACGCCTGTGAGTCCAAATAACTTGGGTCTTGTATGCCAAACAGTTCGACAATGTCGTTGTTGTTCAATTCTGTTTCGCTTGCGGCTACTTCTGCAAGCGTACCATTAACGACATACACAAAATTGCCGCTTTCGTCGCCCATGAAATTGGAGATTAATCCGCTTTCGCTCACCGCCAGCGCGGAGTGAATATCGTCCGGATTGTCGCCAAACACGGCAATATGCGCCGCAACAATCGCATCGAGCGCACTAACTTTTTCACCGCTGAAAGCATCTGCGTAGCCGTAGGTTTCGCTCAAATCGGGGGCAACCTCGAAGTCTGCACGGGCAACGATAAACCCGCTGTTGTCTGCCAGATAACTCAACTTGACGGTGGCGGCGTGTGCATACATATTTCCGAGAAACAATACTGCACAGATTACTAAAAATCTCATTTTTTTCATAAAAACACTTATTTGCGGACTTGCACCGCGCCTGTCCATGGCAGGCATTTTTGGGGTTATTGTAAATCAAAGCCGTTTTTAACACCGTTAAACAGCCTCCAACAACCAACACTGCCGCCTTGTGTGACAAATGCCGATTTCCTGAAAATAATTATGTGGGATAAACCTTTGCAGAACGAGCAACCGCAAAACGCATTGCCAACCCTGCCACTGTTTGTCGCCAGCCTTATTCCTCGAAAGCCTTTAACTATGTATCTTGGCAGGTCTTCTGACTTACTCCGTCTTTGAAACTTCCTTCCCATTCCTTGCAGAACAGTGGAAATAAGTTTTGTCCAAAGACTATAAGCGGAGCTTACAGCAGCGGGTCTGTTCAGGATTTGCACCTGATTCCCTTTTCAGTGCTTTTCTCGAATGAGAACAGCACCACCAAAATTTCGGGGGCAAAGATAGGACTTGTTTTTGGTTTGGAGAAAAAATTGGAGAAAAAATACGCGGGTGATAATATAAACTTTGTTAAGTCGAAACTTGTTGTTGATTTGTACAACCAGCGAGGACAGGCAATTTTACAAAAGACAAAAGCGAAAAATAATCACATTTTCGCTTTTATATACATCGAAAAAAGCATTACTTGTACAGCAGCGCAAAATGCGCCGGAATATCGCCCGTTTGCATCTGCCATTTCTTTTTGCCGTCCTGCCCGAAACAGTATAATGCACCCGGATAGACATAATTCGCGGCATCGGTAACATAAATATCTTTGGTAACGGGATTTACCGCAATTCCATAAGGCATCGACTTTTTTTTATCCTCGTCGTCGGTAATGAAATTATTGATGACAATCGCTTTTTTAGCCACATCGACAATGCCGAAAGCGACGATTGTCCAGTCGTAGGCATAATAACTCCACTGATTGCCGATAATGTAGAGCGAATCGCCGTCGAGCGTGAATTCGGCAACGGGAATATCCAATACGCCGCCGTAAGTATCTGTTTCTGTGTCAATCCAAAACAGCCGCGAGGGAACATCGTAGTAATCGCCCCGCGAAGTAACCCACAA
>JAITHZ010000189.1 GCA_031279795.1 Bacteroidales bacterium | reverse complement strand
ATAATAGTTTCGGAAAAAAGGACGTCCCGCAAATATAGGGACGACACAAGCCCTGAAAGGGCGTAATCAATGTAATATAAATGTTATTATAAGTTGATTACGCCCTTTCAGGGCTTATCGGATATAGTCCATATCTAATTCGTAGGGCGTTGCTTCAGAGCTAATGGAACCTTAACTTGATGACATTGTGCTAAAGCATACGGTTAATAAAGTACCGTCTCTGCAGGACTTACCGTTACAGGTTATTTATTTTTCATTCCTAAGATCAATTACGAATTACGAATTAAAAATTACGGGGACTTTGCGAGGTTTTCTTAATTCTTAATTCTTAATTCTTAATTCTTAATTCCGCTAACGTTTCTTATTATTTGTTTGTATTTCCCTCCATATTATCCGTCTCTATCAAAGAGATGGATATTTTTACGGCGCAAAGGTAATAATTCTATTTTTTTTCCTGTATTTTTTTCCTGTATTTTTTTCTCGGAGAAACTATTTTTTTCTAATTATCTGATAAAATGCTTGTTATAATTAATAAAAATTGAATATCCTCTATCTTTTCAAAATTTATACTTTCGCTATTTTTCTATTCATTTTCCTCATTTTTTCTCAATAGTCCACATTTTTAACATATAATAGCTTTTTTCTACTCGGATAAATTATTTATTTTTAACTGATTAGCACAAAATATCCGTCTCTTTGATAGAGACGGGTAAAAAAGAGAGAAATAAATAGCTAAACAGTTGATAATTAGCTTTAAGTGGAGGAATCGTGTCTTTTCAATTCTTCAATGGAATGAATGGGAGAATGATGGGCAATTTGCTGATAATAAGTGCTTTTTTGCACTCGCGCTGCAAAGGCAAAAATATCAGAATGGATTCAAAAAAGAACACAGGAAACAAACTAATATTTTAAGAAAGATGAAAACATTTAGATTGATTTTTGCAATGCAATTGATTTTTGCAAGCCTTGCTTTCTCCGCAAGCAATAGCGCATCCCAGTCTGGCAGCAACCGCACTTTTACCGTAAGCGGTGTAAGTTTCACTATGGTGTATGTTCAGGGCGGGACGTTCACTATGGGCTGCACCGACGAGCAGGGCGGCAATGGAGAAAAACCGGCTCATCAGGTAACGTTGAGCAGTTACTATGTCGGCAAGTTTGAAGTAACGCAGGCATTGTGGCAAGCGGTGATGGGCAGTAATCCTTCTAATTTCAAAGGCGATAATTTGCCTGTAGAGCAGGTGAGTTGGGAAGATTGCAAGGGCTTTATCAGTCAATTGAACGTCAAAACCGGACAAAACTTCCGTCTGCCGACTGAAGCGGAGTGGGAATATGCGGCGCGCGGCGGCAGTTGGTACAGCTTTTCACAGAATTGCCGCGTGTCGTTTCGCTACAACTACACACACGTGCTTAGCTCCTACTATTTGGGATTCCGCCTCGCCCTTTCCAAGTAACCTGACACATCAAAATCGAAACGGCAATAAGAATGTTGTTCGTACAGCTTTTCCATTCTGGATGCCCGGTTTCCATCTGGGCATCAGTTTTACAATGCGGACAACTTCTGCGTCCAGTAACGGGTCAACGCTTTTTACGATCTGAATATCTTCGATGGAACCATCTTCAGCCACAACGAATTTCAGTATGACGTTTTCGCTGATAGCCTTTTGAACCGCTTCATGTGAGTTGCTCAGATGTTGTGCAATAAACTCCGTCATAGCTTGCTGCCCGCCCGGAAACGTCGGCAGTGCATCTGGAACATCATATTGTGTTCCGTTGATTTCCATTTCCCAAAAATCATATCCTGTTTCAGCTGTTTTTACATAACCAATTGAAGGATAGGGAATATGCATTCCGGCGACTGGAATATTGTATTCCGCCACGTATTCCAGGATTTTTTTGCGGGATTCAACTGCCTGTTTTGGGTCGACATCGTAGGTAACGGCTATTTCCGGATGTGGCATCTGCAGCGGTGTCACATGCGTCAAATCGCCCAACACTAACAACTGGGAGATGCCGGAAGTTATCAGGTATAGTGTATGGCCAGGTGTATGGCCATAAGCCGCAATAGCTTGAAAACCAGGCAAAATATTTCCTTTCTGGCTTCCGGTTCCTGTTTCAACATCGAACAGCGCCAGCTGATCTTTGTAGGCAGTCAGCACATTTTTGGCCAACTGGTTGTTACCATTTATCCAATAGTCGTATTCGAGCCGGTTGATGAACAAGCTGGCATTTGGAAAAACAACTTTCCCATCGCGCAACAATCCGCCAATGTGGTCGCCATGTGCATGTGTAAGTGCCACAGCGTCTATCCGGTCGGGCGTAAGGTCGAACGATTCAAGGTTGGCAAGCAACTGCAAACCCAGACCGGCATCAATCAGGATGTTCTTCTCAGGTGATTGTACCAGAAAAGAAACAACCTCAGAAGGATACACGCCGCTGGGAATGTATTGCGCCACCAAATCGGGAGCGGCGTCAATCAGGATGTTGGTTTTCCCGTCGCGTTTACTGTCGGATAATGCGCTAATCCTGTAATCGCCAATTTGAATCGTCGCTTTTTCCTGTGCCATTATCCAAGATGCCAGATTCATGAACAGTAAAACGAAAATATACTTTCTCATAACAATACGGAGACAAGCTAAGCTTGCGAATAAAATTCATTCAGAATATCCTGAATCATATCCTGGCAACCGCCACAACCTGTACCTGCGCCGGTTGCTTCGCCCACTTCCTCTATTGTTTTGAGATTGCCGGTTTCAATCGCATTCATTATTTCTCCATAATTCACTCCCATACAATGACAAACAGTCTCTTCTCTATCCATAATACATTAATTTATTAAAAAAATACACTGGTTTAATTTGCGCTGCAAAAATAAGAATCTTTTTTGAATAAAAACAATTCCGACTCTATAATCCTCTATAATTGTCTTTTGAAAATTAATTGTATTTTGATTTACTGATCAATTTTCACGCTTACCGCCGCCAACTGCTGCCAGCCCGATTTGTCGGTCAGACGCACCATAAAATGATAGTCGCCTGCGTCAATGTCGGCGGGAACGGCGATTTCGTTGTTCGCTTCAAACGCTTTTCGTCCGGCGGGAATGGCGTAATCCTGATTGAAAACCCATGCTTTGACAGGCGTTTTTTTGTTCTCCATCTCACATTCGACATTGTCGGTCGAGTGTGAATGGTGGTCGAAATTGTTATGAATTTCGATATTGTAACTGCCTAATTCCACATTGTCAGAAAATTGCGCACTGAAAGTAAAACTTTCGCCGCGTTGCAATGTTTGGCAGTTTTGCGGAAAAGTGATCTGTATTTCAGGCTTTTGCATGTCGTTATTATCTTCTTTGCCGCACGAAAAGAGGGTAAAAAATAAAATCACAATACCTAAACTTTTTTTTATCATAATATTTTGTTTTACTTTTATTAACTAACTAACTATCCATTTGCCTTTTTGGGTTGCATTCGTAATTTTTAATTCGTAATTCGTAATTCGTAATTTGAATAACGATCTCTTCCCAAGCATTGTTTAGCGCAGGCATAGTATCGAATAACAAATCGGCGCCTGCGTCTAACAGAATGCTGTCAGGCAAAGGTCCGGTGTTCACGCAAATGGTGAAAATACCGGCGCTGTGGGCAGCTTCAACTCCCAATGGCGCATTTTCGACAACAAGCGCTTCATCCGGACGAAAACCACCCAATTCCAATGCTTTAAGGTATGGTTCAGGGTGCGGTTTGCCAAATTGAACATCGTCGGCAGTAATCATCATACGCCGCTCAAAAGTATCGGGGAAATGAGTGTTTAAACGTTCCAGCAAGCTTTTTTGTCCCGAACCTGTAACAAGCATTGGTTGCAATTCTTTGTATTTTAGCTTCTTCAGCAAATCAGAAGCTCCCGGCATCACTTCCGCCGCCGGACATTGGTTGAAGCGTTCCGTTTTGATACTGTAAATCCGCCGGACTTCTTCTTTCGATACCGACCGGCCAAAAGTTCGGCGAAAAGCAATATCAATGGTGCTTTCTCCTGTACGCCCTTCGTGCATATAGGCTTCTTCCACAGGAAATTGCACCCCAAATTCGGCCAGCGTATCAGTCCACGCCTTGGCATGGTTTGGCATTGAATTATACAGCACGCCATCCATGTCAAATAAAACTGCTTTTAGATTTATCTGTTTAAATGGCTTGTCAATTAGATAATTACGGATTGATGCCATTATGTATTCTCTATTCATGTTTTCAGTTCCAATCATTGCATTTGCCTAACAACAAAGAGCCGGGGGGTGATTCCCAACTCTTTATCGAACAAAACAAAATCTGAGAAAAAGTTATTTTATGAATGTAAAATTTCCGCCAATTTCTCCATATTCAAGACAGACAATTCTTTCCGTCTATATTCGATGACGCCCTCATCTCTTAATTCATTGACTGTTTTCAGCAATGATGGTCGCGCAACACCAAAGAAATCAGATAATTCCTGCTGTGTGCTTTTAATGACAACATCGGTAGAACCTCTTTCCGTGTAGGAAAGAACAAAGAAGGCAAAATATTTCCGCAAGTCAGCGTCAGCCAAAGACGATCCTTTATCGAAAGTCTGCTGG
>JAITHZ010000173.1 GCA_031279795.1 Bacteroidales bacterium | reverse complement strand
AGTTCACGAATCTTCAGGATGCAATCCATATCGTTTTCGGCCGTGAAATGTGCCACGCCCGACCGTGCAGCATGTACTTCGGAACCTCCCAAGTCGTTTTTTGTCACATCTTCCTGTGTGACGCTTTTTACAACTTCCGGTCCGGTGATAAACATATAACTTGTACCTTTTACCATCATGATAAAGTCGGTGAGCGCCGGCGAATATACCGCTCCGCCGGCACACGGCCCCATTATGGCACTGATTTGGGGAATTACGCCGGATGCCAGCGAGTTTCGCAGGAAAATATCGGCATATCCGGCCAGCGACCGAACTCCTTCCTGAATCCGAGCGCCGCCCGAATCGTTCAGTCCGATAACGGGAGCGCCCATTTGCATGGCCATATCCATGATTTTACAGATTTTTTTTGCGTAGGTTTCGGACAATGCTCCACCAAAAACCGTAAAATCCTGCGCGAAGACAAATACCGTCCGTTTGCCGATTATTCCGTATCCTGTGACCACTCCATCTCCCGGATAACGTTGATTTTCAAGCCCAAAATCTGTACACCGATGCGTCACGAACTTGTCAACTTCGACGAAAGTCCCTTTTTCGACCAGCAATTCGATGCGTTCTCTTGCTGTGAGCTTTCCTGCTGCATGTTGTTTGGCAATTCGATCGTCGCCGCCCCCCGCTTCGGCCTTTTGCGCCAAAACCTGTAGTTGTTCAATTTTTTCTTTCATGTTATTCTAATTCTATATTTATTTGCAGAAACAAAGGTAGTGGAATAACATGAAGCTTAGTTGAAACGTTTGATAGACTTTTACTATTTACTGATAGATAATTTCTATCAATTACGAAAACCCGTATTCGTAATTCGTAATTCGTAATTCGTAATTCGTAATTATTTTTGTAGTTATTTCGCCAAATTATTGCTATCTTTGCGATTTATTTGTATCTTTGCCGAATTATTTATTTTACATGTTTTACACGACATTATTTCATTCTTGAATTTGATGTCAAAATTTATATGTGCATGAGAATGAATCTTGATCTTCCGACTTATGGCGAGTTGAACGAACACCTTCCTTATATTTGGGAATTGTTGTCCGATGAACAGCGGGCTATCATAAGAAAAAATGGACGCCTATACAATTTTACAAAAAATGAACATATCTACAGGACAGGCGCTACTCCAGCTTATCTGATGTGCTTGATTACAGGCAAAGCAAAAATTTTTAAAGAAGGTCTTGCGGGAAAAACGCAAATTACTCGAATGGTGTGTCCGCGGGAATATTTTGGATACAGGGCTTTTTTTGCCAACGAAACTTACCAAACCAGCGCTGTGGCTTTTGAATTAACTACAGTTTATTTTTTGCCTATGCCGGTTGTGCAGAATTTGATTTTGACAAATACCCAGCTGGGTTTATTTTTTATCCGTGAATTGGCGCGGGATTTGGGTAATTCCGAATTGCGTACGCTGAATCTGACCCAAAAGCATATTCGTGGACGCTTGGCCGAATCGTTGCTCTTTTTGCGCGATTCATACGGGGTGGAAGAAGATAACATGACTATCAATATTTATCTTTCGCGTGAAGATTTGGCTAACTTGTCGAACATGACAGCCTCAAACGCTATCCGAACACTTTCGCATTTTGTGGATGAACGGATTATCATCATGGACGGGCGACGCATTAAAATTGTGGACGAAACGCGCCTTAAAAAAATCTGCCAAATTGGATGATGTTAACTCTGCTTATGTTAATTTTTACTCATTACCATTATGAACATAATATTTTTTAATGCAACGACATTAATTATTAATTAATCGTTAAGTATTTTTCTTAAAAAAATAAATTCTCAAAAATAAAAATCAGTAACTATTTATGCCAAAAGAAATTGAACGCAAATTTTTGCTCAATGGCAACGATTACCGAAATCTGTCGCAGGGGAAACATTATCGGCAGGGGTATCTGGCCAGCAACAGCGAAAGCACGATTCGCGTGCGAACGATTGACAACAGCACGGCCGTCATCACTATCAAAGGGAAAAAAGTCGGATTTACCTGTCCCGAATTTGAATACAACATTCCGGTTGAAGATGCCATTTTCATTCTAACTAATATATGTGTAAAGCCAATCATCGAAAAAATCAGATACCGAGTTCCGCTTGGTGAACTTGTCTGGGAAATTGACGAATTTATGGGCGAAAACGAAGGCTTAATCGTTGCCGAAGTAGAACTTCCTGCTGAAAATTATCCTGTATTACTTCCGGCGTGGGTTGGAAAAGAAGTGACTCTCGACTGGAAATACCAGAATGCCAGTTTGGTGAGAAATCCATATAAAAGTTGGTCGAAATGAATCCGTTAACCGTTATTCAGAAATATTACCAGCAGCATACGCCACTGTATACTGTTTTCATGTCTCATGCACAGTCGGTTGCGAATCTGGCGCTGAAACTGGCAAATAAACATCCTGAACTGGAAATGGATACAGAATTTATTTATGAAGCGGCCATGCTGCACGATTTGGGCATTTTCATGACAGACGCGCCCGACATCTTTTGTTTTGGCGATTACCCATATATTTGTCATGGTTATTTGGGCAGTGATTTACTACGTAAAGAAGGCTTTCCTCAACATGCGCTTGTTTGCGAACGACACACAGGAACCGGCTTGCGGCTCGACAGTATCATCCGCGACGCACTTCCAGTGCCTCATCGCGATATGCGTCCAAGAACGCTGGAAGAACAGTTGATTTGTTTCTCCGACAAATTTTTTTCCAAAACAAAACTAAATAAGGAAAAAAGCATAAAAAAAATACGTTCAAAAATCAAAAAATCAGGCAAAGGATCTGTTATTACATTTGATTACTGGTGTGAATTGTTTCTGTAAATAAATATGCTGCAGGTCGGTAATTTTGAATTGAATTTTTATCTGCTGTGTGAAATTGAAAAATTTTGCGTACTTTTGCGTCGAAAATCGTAAAAAGTGTCATTAAATGAATTTTCAAATACCCGTATCAGGGAAAATCAGCTGGATAGGAGAAAACGACCGACGCAAGGAATTGTTCGAAAATATGTGGCCTCTGCCGCAGGGCGTAGCTTATAATGCCTACATTATCAACGATGAACGAACAGCTCTGGTTGATACGGTGGACATTTCTGTTGCCGGTGATTTTTTAGACCGAATCGCCACCCAACTACAGGGACGCGAGCTAAATTATCTCATTATAAATCACATGGAACCCGACCATTCGGGGATGATTGGCATGTTGACCAAGCAATATCCGAATTTGCAAATTGTCGGAAACAAACTTACACACAATATATTAAAGGCGTATTTCGGTTTGTCGGAAAATTTGCTGGAAATCAAGGATGGGGACAAGCTTCACTTAGGGCATCATCAGTTGCAGTTTCTGATGACTCCCTGGGTTCACTGGCCGGAAACCATGATGACGTACGACGTCACCGAACAGCTTCTGTTTTCGGGTGATGCATTCGGCGCATTTGGCGCATTCAGTGGCGGAATTTT
>JAITHZ010000158.1 GCA_031279795.1 Bacteroidales bacterium | reverse complement strand
CAATCACCAAATCCACATATTCATTTACCGTATAAAAATGGAATAATTCGGGATTTTCTCTAAATTGTTTTTCCATTTGCGTATGTTTGACGAGTTGAAGTTGATGTAATTTAACTGTTGTTATTGATAATTGTGATATTCGGTACGCATGTTCCAATATGTCCTGTCTGGTTTCGCCCGGCAGTCCCAGAATGAGATGCGCCCCTACGTGGATATTGCACTTAGCCGTTCGGTCAACAGCATCAACGACAGCTGCATAAGCATGTCCGCGCTTGATAAACGCCAGCGTGTTGTCGTTGGTTGATTCAACGCCATACTCTACCAGTATAAACGTCGATTTGGCGCGCTTTTTCAGGTAATTCAGCAAGTCGTCCGGCATGCAGTCGGGGCGCGTACTGATGATTATGCCCACGATATTTGGAAAACGCAACGCCTCTTCGTATGTTGAGATTAAAACGGGCAATTCAGCATAGGTATTGGTATAGGACTGAAAATAAGCCAGATATTTCATTGACGGGTATTTTCGCGAAAAAAAACCAACGCCATCTGCCAGCTGTTCCGTAACCGATTTCGGCGACAGGCAATAAGCCGGACTAAACGTTTGGTTATTGCAATATGTACATCCGCCGAAGCCTTTGACGCCATCGCGGTTTGGGCAGGAAAATCCGGCGTGAATGGATATTTTTTGTACTTTTTCGTCAAAATATCGCCGCAAGAAAACAGACAAATTTTTGTATCGAGCCATGTTCATCGTCTAAGCAATTGCCAAAGTCGCCACGCTGATGCGCAAATCGGGTACAGCTGCCAGCGCTTCGGCACAGGCAGTGAGGGTAGAACCGGTAGTCAGCACGTCGTCCACAAGCAAGATGTACATTCCTGCAAGCTGTTCGGGCTGTTTCACGGCAAAAATATCCTCCACATTTTCCCACCGTTCGTAAACGCCTTTACGTGTCTGCGTCAGATTGGCTATTTTCCGGTACAGATTGCCGGACAGAACTTCTTTTCCGAGCGTCTTGGCCATACCGCGCGCAATCCATTCGCTCTGGTTGTATCCGCGCTTGCGTAACTTGTCGGGATGAAGCGGGACAGGCACAAGCGCATCCACCGATGAAAAAGCGGAAACGGCGCACAAATCGGTTGCAAAACATTCGCCCAGAAACGCGCCCAGTTCCTTTCTTCCACGATACTTTATTTCAGTCAAAATGTTATGAAATGGACTGCCTTTCACGTAGTTAATGAATGAAGAAGCCTTTACCAGATCAAATTTCCCCCAGAAACGCTTTTCAACCGGATTGTCGTTTTGTAAATGAAAATTTGTTTTCGGTAAATGGTAAAAGCAGTCGGTGCAAATGTATTCTTCATCACCAATCAATTTTTCGAAACAGACAACGCACAGCTCCGGAAAAAATAGCGACACAAACTCTTGCCAAAAATGTTTCATAAGATCAATGAAATATTTTTGTTAAAAAATAGAATGTGACTTTCATATACGAGTCGTTTTAAGTTTCAGGCTATACTGTTGCAGAAGCCAGGCGTTTTGCTGCGCAATGTTCATGGTGGAATTGTCGAGCAGCAATGCGTCGCTGGATTTGCGCAGAGGGCTTTCTGCGCGGGTCTGGTCAATATGGTCGCGCTGTTCCACGTTGGCAAGAATCTCTTCGTAGACAACAGTTTCACCTTTTTGCACAAGTTCGTCATATCGCCGTTGTGCTCGGACTTCAGGTGATGCTGTTACAAAAATTTTCAACTCAGCGTCGGGAAAAACAACCGTGCCGATGTCGCGTCCGTCCATAACAATGCCCCGTTCCCGTCCCAGCGCCTGTTGCTGCCTGACCATTGCTTCCCGCACAAATTTAAGAGCGCTCACCTGACTGACATGGCTGGAAACGTTCATCCTCCGGATTTCCTGCTCTACATTTTCACCGTTCAGAAATGTTTCAGGTAAATTGGTGTCGGGATTGAGGCGAAATTCGATTGCAAGCCTGTCAAGTTGGCGCTTCAATTCTCCTTCGTTGACATTATTGTCCTGTATCAGGTTATTTCGCAGGCTATAGAGTGTTACGGCGCGGTACATGGCGCCTGTATCAATGTAAACATAACCGATTGTTTTTGCCAGCGCTTTTGCCATTGAGCTTTTTCCGCAGGAAGAATGCCCGTCGATTGCGATAATTATCTTTTTCATCTGGTGTAATTTTTGTTTATTTTTGAATCGGCATCTAATTCGTTAATGCATTTTAATTTATGAATTGTTTCAAGCGGATTGTTGGATTTGAATACGAAACTTCCCGCAACCAGCACATCAGCGCCAGCATCAAGGAGGAGTTTGCCTGTCTCGCAGGTTATTCCGCCATCAACCTCAATCAATGTTGCAGCATTTTTGCGGAGAATCATTTCCTTGAGTTTTGCTACTTTTTGCACAGACTGGGTGATGAACTGCTGTCCGCCAAATCCGGGATTGACAGACATGAGCAGCGCCATGTCCAAATCCTGCAAAATGTCTTCGAGCAAGCAAACCGGCGAATGAGGATTGAGCGTTACCGATGCTTTCATGCCAGCATTTTTTATCTGTTGAACGACGCTGTGCAAATGCGTACATGTCTCATAATGAACGCTCAACGTATTGATCTGATATTTTTCCAAACGGGGAATAAACTTCTCCGGCTGAACAATCATCAAGTGAACATCCAGCGGTTTTTTGGAAAATGTACGGGCAACGTTCAGGATTGGAAAGCCAATACTCAGGTTTGGCACAAACACTCCGTCCATCACATCCAAGTGTAACCAGTCGGCATCGGATTGATTAATCATTTCGATATCGCGCTGTAAATTACCGAAATCGGCAGCAAGCAGCGAGGGCGCTATTTTATGTTGATTCATAATTCTAAAAATTTAGTGCAAAGTTAGGTGAATTTATCAGAAATTCCAACTTTGAAATGAAACATGAAACATGAAAAACGGGAGACTGTGTTGCAGATTTTTCTATTATTAAAAAAACGAAAAAAACCAGTCATTAAATGAATATGGTGTAATTTTGGGGGATTTTTCTAAGATATGAACTATATGGTAAAACTGTATTTGGTTATTGTTTTTTCTGTCATCTCGCTTCAGGAAGTTTTTCCTCAGCGAATAGGTCTGGTGCTTAGTGGAGGCGGCGCGAAAGGAATTGCGCATGTCGGGCTCATTAAGGCATTGGAAGATAATCATATACCGATAGATTATATTACCGGCACATCAATAGGAGCTGTGGTTGGAGCGCTGTATGCAACAGGTTATTCTCCCGACGAGATGATGGAGCTGTTCCGGTCTGACAAGTTTTTGTCGTGGCAAAGCGGCCATGTGGAAGAAAATTATGTTTATTACTTCAAACGGCCGGAAGCAACGCCGGAATTTGTACGGTTCAAGATAGGAATTAAAGATTCATTGAATTTTATAACACATCTGTTGCCCAAGAGTTTGATAAATCCAATTCAGTTCAATTACGCTTTTATGGAAATGTTTGCTGCTCCAACTGCTACAAGCAAAGGCGATTTCAATAATCTTTTCATTCCGTTCCGCTGCGTCGCTTCGGATGTCAACAACAAGCGCTCGGTAGTATTCGGGAGCGGCGATTTGGGCGACGCTGTACGGGCCTCATCAGCTTTTCCGTTTGTGTACAAATCGGTTAAAGTTGACAGTTTGTTGCTGTTCGATGGTGGAATTTACGATAATTTTCCACTGCAACCAATGTTTCAACATTTCAATCCCGATTACGTCATTGGCAGTGTTGTGGTTAACCGCACTGAAGACAGGCAAATTGACGAGAATGATCTGATTGATCAGCTGGAAGGAATCGTCATGCAGTCAACCCGTTACCGCCTGCGCCGTCAGGAGGGGGGGATTATAATCCGGTATGAACTGAAAAACGTGTCGCTGCTTGATTTCAAGCGGGCTGAAGAATTGTTCCAAACCGGATATGAGCAGGGGCTACAGTACATTGATTCCATCAAACAACAGGTAAACAGACGAATACCAGAAGAAGAACTGGAATTACGGCGCATCATCTACAAAAGCGAATTGCCAGAACTGGTTTTCAAAAAAATAGTTATCACCGGAGTAAACTATGCTCAACGGGATCACATCGAAGACGTCATCCACAAAAACCACGCCAAATTTACGCTGGAAGATTTTAAAACGGCGTATTTCAAGTTGTTGTCCGACGGAAAAATATTGGAAATCATACCCCATGCAATTTACAATCCCGTCGAATCCTGTTTTGATTTGCACCTTGAGGTTGTCATGGATGAAAATATTGTTGTATCCTTTGGAGGAAATATTTCTTCAACCACCTCCAATCAGGCGTTCATCGGTATAGGGTATCAGAGTCTGAGCAAATACGCCATCGACTACAGTTTGGAAGGAAACCTCGGTATGTCGTACAACAGCGTTCTGCTTTCCGGACGGGTTGAACTGCCTACACGAAGGATGCCGATGGATCTCCAACTGATGGGAATGTTCTGTTCTCAAAAATATTACAACAGCGAAAATCTGTTTAATACAGAAAATATGCTGGCATTTATCCGTCAGGAAGAAGCATTTGCAAAACTGAGAATCGGATTTCCGTTCCTGATGAAAGGAAAATCCGAAATATCAATAGGTTACGGTATGTTGAGGGATTTTTATTACCAATCGAACAATGTAGCATTTGCCAGTACCGATTTTGACCGAAGTCGCTACAAATTAGCCGTCGGTTCATTCCGAATTGAACATAATTCGCTGAATAGTAAACTTTTTGCCACCGAAGGAACGGCCTGGTACATGATTGCTCAAATTGCTGTTGGCAATGAGGATTTTCAATCGGCGCCCGCTGTTCTGGAGAACGGAAGCATCGAAAAAGTCCATGAGCAAAAAGACCATTCCTGGCTGCAAATGAAAGGAATGACACGAACGTTTCATTCCATATCCTCTAAATTCAATTATGGTTTACATCTTGAAGGCGTTCTGTCGGGGAAAAATTTTTTCAACAACTATACTTCCACCATAATCCAGTCTCCGGCATTTACACCCACGCCGCACAGCAAAACCGTTTTCAATGAAAAATTCCGGGCGAATCAGTATGTGGCCGCCGGATTAATTCCAATCTGGAAGTCAGGAAAATATTTCCACGTTCGGGCGGAACTGTACGGTTTTTTACCCTTCAACGAAATACTGCGACGCAAGGACAACAAAGCAACACAGGGGCGGTTTCTCAACAATTTTCAGTATCTGGGCGAAGTCTCACTCGTTTGCCAGCTCCCGTTCATGTCTGTTTCCATTTTCGGCAACCACTACAGCTATCCCGCAGGCAATTGGAACTTTGGCCTGAATATTGGATATCAATTATTTAGATCTGGATTAATCGAATAGCTTAATTATAGGTTGGAACAATTACTCTGATTCCCGTATTGGAAACCGGATTGGTAAAAAACAAACCGTATTCGGTGGCAAGTGAATGCTTTGTCCAAACTGCTGGATAATCTGTTTGGATAGATTCTTCCCATTGCTGGTTTTTAAAGTCATATACCTCAATACGTACTCCGCCAGGCAGGTTATTGAAAGCATATAATTTACCTTTAAACACCTCTATTTCAGCATAATTATTAACTTCGGATGAATGAAACTGCACAAAGGAACTGGAGGCAACGTCGTAACGCGATATTCCCTCGCTGTCGAACCGGTACAGGTTGTTGCCAGCAGAGCGAATGACGCCTCCGGTAGCAATTTCATTGAACTGCGTCCCGTCCCAGATATAAACTTTCCCGTTTCCACAGGCGAACATGCGGTTTTGGGCAGCTGCTACGGAAAATTCACCATTGGTGATATTAGTCGGAACTATGTTCACAAGAGTTTCGTCCCAGCGCACCACACCGACCGAAGGGTGATTGATTTCCATCGGGCCAGCGCCAAAAAATACATCGTCGCCAAGCGCCGCAATCGAATAAAATGAACCTATCTGCTGGGCAGTTACGCCAAACCAGCTCTTTCCGTTTTCGTCGTTGTTGTCGCCGCTGCCCAGAATACCTCTGGGGTCGCATGCGCCGCAGCCGGCAAAGAAGCGTTTTCCATTGCCCCCCAGCGAACCTGCCAAGTCTCCGTAGCCGTTGAAAGCCACATAAAAATCGGTTTTGTCGGGCGTTTCTCTGTAAATGGCATCTCCCGTACCAACAAAAATATAGCCCATGTATTCGCCCACCGACGGGTACCAAAACCAGTTTGGAAGATGTTCCCACTGTCCATTTTTGTATTCGTACAGCCCATTTCCTCTGCCGCGAGCAAACAAACGCTGAGAGGTGGGGCAGTATTCAAAACCGTCGAAATACATGCTTTCGATGTTTGTATGCTGAACTACAGGCGTATATGGCCTTTCATCCGACAAGGAAAACGATATGCTGTCGATGTCCGATACTGGGTATTCCATTACTCCATTGCTTCGCGTGTGCACGCGCATTTTGTGAGTCTGGGCTGTTGCATGAAGGCAACATGTTATGGTTAGTATTGCAATAAACGTATTGCGTCCACTTTTTTTCATCTTAATGAATGAATAATTTTTTAGTTCTTGATTATTTTCGCTATTTTGTATTTTGTTTTAACGAAATAAATCCCTTTTCCTGTTGTGGAAAAATCAATAGACAGTTGCAAATCTGTCGTTTCTATATGCTTAATCAATCTTCCCTGCAAGTCATAAATACAGATAAATTCGATGGGAACGCTGCTTTCGACTCGCAACACATCCTTCACCGGATTGGGGAAGAAAGACACGAGCGGTTCAAGCATTTTTGCGTTCTCAGCAGCTGTTGGATTTACAAAATAGACAGTTAAAAATGGAGAAAAGAACTTGCTTCCATTGATAAGTTCAATGGAAAGGTCATCGTTTTGGAATAATACTTTTTTTATATCATTTAGCATAAAAGTACTGTTTCCTATTTTTATCAATTCCTGAGCATCAATCCGGCAAGGCGCCAAAACAGCAATGGCAACAATCAATAATGCTACGTTTCTCATTTCCTGATAATTTTTTAATTTTGAGTTTACTCCGAAAATCACTTTTGGATAATTCTTAATTCTTAATTCTTAATTCTTAATTGATAAATACCATTAGGTCCGCCAATAAACAACCCGTGAGGCGATGAAATACTGGTAGTTCCTTTTATGTTTGGCAGTTCGTTCCACGAGCCATTTTTCAGGTATTTAATTCCTGCCATACTTATCAGGTAGGTGATGTTGTCGTGTACCACAATATCGTCGAACCGTTCATTTTGGAATACTACAAAAGAAGAACCGTTCCATTCATAAACATTTTCAGAAGAAAGCAGGTATAATTTTCCTCCAGTAACTTTCAGTGTTCCATGTAATTGGTGTAACTGGTCGAAAGCGTTTCCA
>JAITHZ010000157.1 GCA_031279795.1 Bacteroidales bacterium | reverse complement strand
ATAATATAACTTTCCACGTGGAACATTAGGGGTGGCGATTTGAATATTTCTGAATTGTTACAAAAAAATATCATCTATTTGTTTAGCAAAAAAGATGGGTGTCAAAAGGCAAGAAATTCTTATTTTTGGGAAATGACGCACATTGTAAAATCCTGTATTCATTTAAAAACTGCTGGTTAAGTAGATTGTTCATTTTCTAAATAGTCTCATTTGCTTTAATTGCTGGGCAAAGATGGATGATATTGTTTCACGTGGAACGTTGCATATCTTCTCAAAAAGAAGTCCATTTTGAATGTGTCAAAGAACTCTCATCTGTTCCACGTGAAACAATTCAACCCTAATATCACATAATTGGTTAAGTTTTTTTCAACAACACTCCACAAGAGTAAAACAATGAATTTTTTACACAAAATTCTGCTCAGCGAATATTTTTATTGTGTTTTTAGGTCGTGGCTTATTTTATGTTTTTTGAATCTAAAAGAAATATACGCGCCTTATCTTCGTTTTTTATTTACTTACAAGAATTTTGTTGGGCGAATATTTTGTTTTTAAACAGTGGTTTGTTCATATTTTTTTGAATTTTTCCACCTAAAACTTCGAATTTGCGAATGTTTCCACGTGGAACATTCAAATGATGCAAAAACTCTGTCTTATATTGTTTTTTTTACTTTCAGATCGTGGCTTATTTTATGATGCTTTGAAGATTTTGGGTTCGCTATACAATATTTCCACGTGGAACATCCATTTGAATAGCATTAAGATTAGACTGAATTTTACTATATTTTTTCGTCATCATCTTTGGCGGCACGAAAAATAATGATTACATTTGTCGCAATTTTATTTAAATGATCAGCATGGCATCTATTTTTTCTTTACCGCAACGATTTTTGACTCGAAAGGGATATGGGGTACATTCTCCTTTTGCTTTTTATTTACTTACGAAAATTCTACCGGATGAATATTCTTATTATGCTTTTGTGTTTTTAGATGAATATATTAGATCGGTGGATATATATTTGCATGCACGCAATATTTGCTTCAAGATTTTCAAACCGGCATATTATCATTTTCTTTTTCGGCTGGGGGTGTATTTTCGGTGGAAGACAATACTGTCTCTGGGCGATTCTTTTGGTTTATCTTTATTGTATACTTCGATGGGGAGTGGCAGTTTGTTTTCATATTCATATTATTCTCAGCATGGGTTATTGGTTGACTTATTAGGGGATATTTCACTTTCAAGACTTGCACAAACGACTTCTGCTGAAGATTTTCACGACACACTTTCTTCCATTGACAAGGTTGATTGCTTATTATTTTCTCAATTTAGCGTTGGGCAGCAAGATTACCTGGAATTATTTAATCTAATCAAGTCAAAGCTTCATGCAAACTCATGCATGATCATTGAGAAGATATCTTCTAAGCCCATGCAAGTTTTTTGGGAGGAATTAATATTTTCGCAGGATGTTTCTGCTGTATTTGATTTTTATGATACAGGTGTGGTGTTTTTTAACAAGAAATATGTCAAGCGATTATATAAAGTTCTTTTTTGAATTACAAAAAAATATTACATAAAAGCATGGTTTTATTAGAGAAATCATTAAATTTGCCCCGACTAAACATTAAAATCTCATGAACAAAATAGACATGACACAATTGGTATTGAGGGACACCTCATTTGCCAATCTTATGAACAAGCGTATTTTTAATGTACTGCTTGTTGCCGCACGCTACGATGCTTTTATGCTGGAAGACGATGGGCGAATTGATGAGCAGATATTTAACGAATACACTGCACTTAGTTTGCGTTATCCACCGCGGTTTACACAAGTAGCCACAGAGGAGGAAGCAAATGCAGCAATGGAGCAGAATCATTTTGAACTGGTCATTTGCATGCCAAACCTTGATGATGATGATCCTTTTATTGTAGCCAATCACATAAAATCCTCCCATCCCGATATTCCCATTGTTGTATTGACGCCGTTTTCAAAAGATGTTACACGACGAATTTCAAATGAAGATTTATCGTCCATAGATTATGTTTTTTCATGGTTGGGGAATTCGGATTTATTACTGGCCATCATCAAGTTGCTGGAAGACCGCATGAATGTAGACGACGATATTGCATCGGTTGGAGTGCAGACTATTTTATTGGTAGAAGATTCGGTTCGTTTTTATTCGTCGGCATTACCGTTGCTGTACAAGTTTGTGCTGGAGCAGTCGAAGAAATTTTCGGAAGAAGCGTTGAACGATCATCAGCAGACGTTGCGGATGCGGGGACGTCCAAAAATTCTGTTAGCGCGTTCTTATGAGGAAGCCGAAGATCTGTATAATAAATATTGTCACCACACACTGGGAGTTGTCTGCGACATGAGTTTCAGTCGGAATGGAGAAAAAGATCCTTTTGCGGGGTATAAATTTGGATGCAGGGTGCGGAACTCCGATCGTTTTGTTCCTATTATTTTTGATTCTTCCGATTCTGCCAACCGTGTGTACGCTTCGGATCTTAACTGCAGTTTTGTTGATAAGAACTCCAAGTCATTTCCGCAAGATTTGCGTCGTGAGATTATGAATAATTTTGGATTTGGAGATTTTGTCATTCTTGATCCAAGGAACAAAGAAGAAGTGATGCAGATAACTTCACTGCAGGATTTGCAGAAAAAGGTTTTTATCATTCCCGACGAATCGCTGGTTTATCATCTGTCGCGCAATCATTTTTCGCGATTTTTCTATTCACGGGCGATTTTTCCTGTTGCTGAGTTTCTAAGAGGAATCAATGTTTCGGATTATGCAGATATGGATGAAGCGCGGCGGTTAATTTTTGATGCAATAGTTGGTTACCGGCGAATGAAGAATTCGGGAGTGGTGGCTGTTTTTCAGAAAAATCGTTTTGATGAATATTCCAATTTTGCACGTATTGGAGAGAAGTCTCTGGGCGGGAAGGGTAGGGGACTGGCTTTTCTGGGGCAGATGATAAAGCAGAAATCGCGTGAATTGGAAGAGTATTTTCCGCAAGCAGCTATCAGTATTCCGCGCACGGTGGTACTTGCGACAGACGTTTTCGATGAATTTATGGAAACCAACGATTTGTACAGTATAGCTTTGCAGGATTTGCCCGATGAAGAAATACTGCGACATTTTCTGGAAGCGCGTCTTCCCGAGCATCTGTTTGATGATTTACGGGCATTTTTCCGCACCGTAAAAACGCCGATAGCCATTCGCTCGTCCAGTTTACTGGAAGATTCACATTACCAGCCATTTGCTGGCATTTACAACACCTACATGGCGCCCAATCTGGAAGATCGAGACGAGATGCTGGAAAAAGTTGGCAATGCCATCAAAGGAGTGTATGCATCAGTATTTTATGCCGACAGCAAATCGTACATGGCAGCAACCCAGAATCTGATTGACCAGGAAAAGATGGCTATTGTGCTGCAGGAGGTAGTTGGGCAAACCTATGGCGAACGCTTTTATCCGACGATTTCCGGAGTAGCACGTTCGTTGAATTTTTATCCGATAGGCGACGAAAAGTCAGAAGATGGTGTAGCCAACATTGCGCTGGGGTTGGGCAAGTACACGGTAAACGGCGGGCTTACCCTGCGTTTTTCGCCAGTACATCCGCATGCTGTTTTGCAGACAAGTTCGCTGGAATATGCGCTAAAAGAAACGCAGACACAGTTTTATGCTTTGAATCTTAAGTCCTTAGCTTCAGATAATTTGACTACTGACGACGCCTATAATTTACTGAAATTATCGGTGAAAGAAGCCGACAACGACGGTTCTCTGCGCTACATATCATCGACTTACAATCACGCTGACCAGTGTTTGATGGATGGTTATTATCCGGGTAAAAACCGAAAAGTTCTTACATTTTCGGGTGTATTGCAGTACGGTGTTTTTCCGTTGGCCGAAATTCTTTCCTATTTACTGAAATCAGGACAGGAAGAGATAGGGCGTCCGATAGAGATTGAATTTGCTGTAAATCTGGCACAAAACGAAAAGAACGAAGCAACCGGCACATTTTATCTGCTGCAAATTCGTCCGATTGTTGATAACAAGGAAGTGATGGAGGAAGATTTGACAGCCATCCCGCGCGAAGATGTGCTGCTGTTTTCCAGACACGCACTGGGACATGGCATATTCAATCCGGTCTATGATGCAGTATATGTGAAAACAGCGAACTTCAGTGCGTCCAACAATCCGGCAATTGCCTATGAAATAGAAAAGCTGAACCGACAACTGACGGCGGAAGGCCGCAATTATATCCTGATTGGTCCAGGGCGGTGGGGGAGCAGCGACCCGTGGCTGGGCATTCCGGTGAAATGGGCACAGATTTCAAACGCACGACTGATAGTAGAAGCCGGTATGGAAAATTACCGTATTGAGCCAAGTCAGGGAACACATTTTTTTCACAATCTCACGTCTTTTGGCGTGGGCTATTTTACGATTAATACATTTTTGAATGAAGGCGTTATCGACGAAAATTTTCTCAATTCTCGGCCAGCTATGCACGAAACAGCATATATTCGGCATGTACGGTTTGAGGAACCGCTTGTTGTTAAAATTGATGGAAAAAAGAACATTGGCGTAGCCCTGAAATAAGTTTTCATTGCAAACTTTCAGGGTACTAACCTTTATACTTTTATTTTTTAAATTTCAATTAATTAGTTTGTAGATATTTTTTCTATCTTTGCAAAAAAAAATAACATATTACAAACGCATGAAGAAATTCCGAAATAAATTGACGTTAGCTTTCTTCGCGTTTTGTAAGGTGTTGAATATGGAATAACTAAAAACATAAGCAGATGAAATTATTTGTTTTTGCAGTAGGAGGCACGGGCGCCAGGGTGTTGCGTTCGCTTGCGCCACTTCTGGCAGCAGGATGCAGATTGCCGGAAAACACAACCATTGTTCCCATTATCTTGGATTATGATTTAAACAATGGCGACACCCGCCGTGCTGAAAATTTGCTGGAGAAATACCAGGTCGTGCGACGCGAAGCCTACAAGCAGTCTGCGTATAAAGACGACACATTCTTTGCAACGCCCATTATGCGAATGGATCAGATTCCGGTAGCCAATGGAGCACAATCTCGCGCAGGACAGCATTTCCATGTATCAGTAGAAGGTTCGGAAAATACATTTGGCGACTATATCGGGTATAATTTACTGATGCACAATACAGTTTCAGCCAAAGATTTGAGTCTGTCCAATAATTTACTGCGCAGCCTCTACAATGACGATCCGCAAAGTCCGGCACGCGAGTTGCACTTGCGGCTCAATGTTGGCTTCAAAGGGAATCCCAATATTGGTTCAGTGGTTTTCGACAAATGGATTGATGGAAACGACTTTCATTTCTTTGAAGAAAATGTCAGTGAAGGTGACCGCATTTTCGTAATCAGTTCAATTTTTGGAGGAACAGGAGCGTCCGGATTTCCGAAAATCATTCAGCGCATCCGCAATTCACAGCACAATAACGCGGCTAACGCAAAAATAGGCGCAGCTATTGTCATGCCATATTTCAAATTTGGCGACGATCCGCAAAGCGCTATCACCGCCTCATTCTTTAATTCCAAAACCAAAGCTGCGCTGAACTATTACGAAAGTTGTCGCTTGAACGAATGTATCGACGCCATTTATTACCTGTCGGACGAAGTGAAAGACGCTTCAGGTCAATACAATAATAAAGAAGGAGGAAACGAACAGAAAAACGATGCGCATATCATGGAACTACTGGCTGCTACAGCTATCGTCGACTTTGCCAACAAACGAAGCGATGTGGAACTGGCCGTCCGCAGTGCGTATGAATTTGGTCTGAAAGATGAACTGAAACCAGTACTTCATATTTCGCATTTTGACGAATTGTCAAAAGAACGTTATTGGGACAACCTGACCAAATTGACTTTCATGCTGCGCTACTATCAGGAAATATTACCAAAGGCATCTCAAAAATTAAGTCATGTTGTCAGGTTAGACCTATCGCCTGCCAATTTTCGGAATAATAATTTTCACCGAGCATTGAACGATTTTCTCGACATCTACAAAGAATGGCTGCTGGAACTGGAAAACAATACCATGCGCAAGTTTAAACCTTACAATCTCTCCAGCTCGCTGAATGAAATACTGGCAGATAAACCATTGACAAAAAAGAACTGGATCGGGAAAATGGTACCACTTAACATTGATGCTGCCTTTTTCTATGAAAAAATGGACAGGTACTACGACAAACATCAGCACGACGGACTTTGTAACGAAGAATTATTTTTACTTGTTGCACGTAAAGCGATGAGAGAGGCATTGGAATACTATGATAGATAATCGTTAATGGTTTGTTTAGGAATTGACCTCAGCGGAGAATGCGCGTCTACATGAACAATCTTGTAATTTTAATTAAAACAAAGTCATGAAAATTGCAGTTTTTGGAAATACATTTTCCATGCCACCGGAAAAACTACGATGTATCCGTCCGTTACTGGGACTTACCAAAAAGGATGATTTAGAATTGTTTGTTGATAAGGCCTTTTATCAGTATGTATGTGAAATTCTGGGTATGTCGCCGCATGTTTCTGGACTGATAGAAGATGGAGAAAGTCCGGACGACGCCGACATTGCACTCAGCATCGGAGGTGACGGAACATTTCTGCGTACAGCTACACGCATTGGAAAACGGGGCACGCCAATTCTGGGCATCAACGCAGGACATTTAGGGTTTTTAGCCGACGTTTCCGGCAATGAAACCCAAACTGTCATGCTGGAAATTCTGGCTGGGAAATATACGGTAGAAAAACGAACACTGCTCAAACTGACGACCAGCGCTCGACGACTTCAGGGGAACAATTACGCCATCAATGAAGTAGCAGTGCTGAAAACAGACAATTCATCAATGATTACCATTCATGCTTACATCAACAACAATTATCTAAACTCATACCGAGCCGACGGATTACTGATTGCTACTCCGACCGGCTCAACAGCATATTCCATGAGTGTAGGCGGCCCGATTATCGAACCGACGGCAGCCAATTTCGTCATTTCTCCGATTGCGCCCCACAGCTTGAATACCCGCCCTCTGGTGATTACTGACGACAGCATCGTTTCGTTGCAAGTAGGAAGTCGCAATCAGCGTGTATTAATTTCCCTTGACGGACGTTCGGAAGAATTTGAGTGCGATGTAGAAGTAACGGTCAAAAAAGCCAGTCATTCAGTTTGCATGGTTAAACGCTTGAATCATACATTCTACGACACTATACGCACAAAATTAATGTGGGGAGCAGACAACCAATAAATTCCCCATTTTGCGCAACACAGAAAAATCAAAATTAACAGATGAAAAAGTTACTTCTCTATCTGTCGGGTATTGTCGGATTTTACCGGCATGTACGAAATCACAAGAAATTTTCAACACATGAAACATATAGAAAACGACGCAGCATATAAAGGATTGAATGTAAATAACGGCGTCGAACAGCCACCTGTGGTGAATCCTTATCTGCAGCCGCGCAGGAAAAAAGAATATTCGGTTTCGGAGTATGTCGAACACATACTGAAGGGTGACAATGCCATATTAAGTCAAGCGGTAACAATGGTCGAAAGCGCCAATGCACAGCATCAGCAGATTGCGCAGGAACTGATAGAAAACTGCATGCCCTATTCAGGAAAATCGCTTCGGGTAGGCATAACCGGCGTACCCGGCGCAGGCAAAAGCACATCCATCGACACATTGGGCATGCATGTTGTGGAAAAAGGCCACAGGCTGGCAGTTCTGGCAGTCGACCCCAGCAGCGAACGCAGTAAAGGCAGCATTCTGGGCGACAAAACACGGATGGAAGCGCTGTCGGTGCATGCAAACGCATTTATCCGTCCGTCTCCTTCGGCAGGTTCATTAGGCGGCGTTGCGCGGAAAACGCGTGAGACGATTATCCTGTGCGAAGCCGCCGGATTTGATATTGTTTTCGTGGAAACGGTCGGCGTAGGGCAGTCAGAAATAGCCGTACATTCTATGGTCGATTTTTTTCTGCTCATTCAACTTGCCGGAACAGGCGACGAACTGCAGGGCATTAAGCGCGGAATTATGGAAATGGCCGACGGAATCGCCGTCAACAAGGCCGACGGCAACAACATCGACAAAGCGCGCCTCGCCCGACAGCAATTTCTTAACGCATTGCATCTTTTTCCACCGTCCGAATCGGGATGGGTACCGGAAGTTCTCACTTATTCAGGCTATTACAACATCGGTATTCCCGAAATCTGGGACATGGTAGAACGCTATTGCGCATTTACCCAAAAAAACGGTTATTTCGAGAAAAAACGCTCTCGCCAGTCGAAATACTGGATGAACGAAACCATTCATGAAGAATTAAAAAATCACTTTTATCAAAATCCAGCAATAATTGATCTGTTACAAAAAAAAGAACAGCAAGTGATTAATTCGGAAACAACTCCATTCATTGCAGCCAAGGAATTGTTGGAAATCTATTTCAATAATACGCAATTTTCCGTAGTGTAGTTGTATTTCTATCCTCCATTTTGGAAGATAAAAAAAAAAATTTTCCAAAAAAGTTTTCCGTTTTTTTGTTTTTTCGGGAAATAATTTATAATCTTGCAGCGTTTTTCAGGTAATAAAAAATAAAGATAAAAAAGATGAATCACGAGAAAACTTATTCTTTCGAAGAGGCTTACAAGGCAGCATTAGAGTATTTCGCAGGAGATGAACTTGCCGCAAAAGTTTGGGTAAATAAATATGCCTTAAAAGATTCCTATGGCAATATTTATGAAAAAGACCCCGCAGACATGCACTGGCGGTTGGCAAATGAAATTGCCAGAATAGAAAAAAAATATCCCAATTCACTGCCAGTCGAAAAATTAATTGAATTGCTTGACCACTTCAAGTACATCATTCCGCAAGGCAGCCCGATGAGCGGAATAGGAAACAACTATCAGGTAGCATCGCTGTCGAACTGTTTTGTAATCGGAATAGACGGAAGTTCTGATTCGTATGGCGCCATTATCCGAATAGACGAAGAACAGGTGCAACTGATGAAACGGCGCGGCGGAGTAGGGCACGATTTGTCTCACATCCGGCCGAAAGGTTCACCCGTTAAAAATTCGGCGCTAACTTCTACCGGAATAGTTCCATTCATGGAACGCTATTCCAATTCAACGCGCGAAGTAGCGCAGGACGGACGGAGAGGTGCGTTGATGCTAAGCGTTTCCGTAAAACACCCCGATATTATGAGTGTCATAGACGCCAAGATGGAGGCAGGCAAAATTACAGGGGCCAATGTCTCCATAAAAATTACGGACGATTTCATGAATGCCGTTATAAAAGGCGAGAAATTCAAGCTACAATATCCGGTTAATTCCGCCAACCCTCAGGTTGTAAATGAAATATCCGCCGCCGAAGCTTGGAAAAAGATTGTGCATAATGCCTGGCAAGCAGCCGAACCTGGTGTACTGTTTTGGGATACAATTCTGCGCGAATCACTTCCGGACTGCTATGCCGACGCCGGTTTTGAATCGGCTTCCACCAATCCTTGCGGTGAAGTTCCGCTGTGCCATTACGATAGCTGTCGGCTCCTGGCCATCAACCTGTATTCCTATGTAGTCAATCCTTTTACCGAAACTGCCTATTTCGATTTCGAACTGTTTAAAGACCATGCGATTTGTGCCCAACGGATTATGGATGACGTTATTGACCTTGAAATAGAAAAGATTGACAAGATTTTGGATAAAATAGATTCCGACCCCGAAGACGAACTGGTGAAATCGGCCGAACGTCACCTGTGGGAAAAAATACGAAAAAAAACGTTATTAGGTCGCCGAACCGGTCTTGGCACTACAGGAGAAGGCGATATGCTTGCAGCGCTGAATCTCGGTTACGGTACTGAAGACGCAACGCTGTTTTCGGAAAAGGTGCACAAGGCGCTGGCCATTGAAGCTTACCGGTCGTCGGTAGAAATGGCGAAAGAACGGGGAGCTTTTCCCATTTATGATTTTGAAAAAGAAAAGGAAAACCCGTTTGTCCGCCGTATCCGCAAAGCCGATTTGGGGCTGTACGAAGAAATGAAAACACACGGACGCCGGAATATCGCCTGCCTGACTATTGCGCCGACCGGTACTACCAGCCTGATGACGCAAACTACGTCGGGTATCGAACCGGTATTTTTGCCTGTTTATCGCCGCCGTCGCAAGGTTAATCCCAATGATTCCGACATAAAGGTTGATTTCATTGACGAAACAGGAGACGTTTTTGAAGAATACGTTGTTTTCCATCATAAATTTGCGGACTGGATGAAAGTGAACAATTATTCAACGACAAAAAGATATTCGCAAGAAGAAGTGGATGAACTGATTAGCAAATCGCCCTACCACAAATCGACTTCAAACGATGTGGACTGGCATCAGAAAGTAAGAATGCAGGGGCGCATCCAAAAATGGGTCGACCATTCCATCAGCGTCACAATAAACCTGCCAGCCGATGCAACCGAAGAACTGGTTGGCGATTTGTATATTGAAGCTTGGAAAGCAGGCTGCAAAGGATGTACAGTTTATCGCGATGGCTCGCGTTCTGGCGTACTCCTTTCTCTTGACAACAAAAAAATACCCGAACGCAAAGTTCCTTGCATTGAGGCGCCCATTATTGTGGCAACCCGTCCGAAAGAACTGGATGCCGATGTGGTCAAATTCCAGAATAACAAAGAAAAGTGGATTGCCTTCGTCGGATTGTTAAACGGGAAACCATACGAAA
>JAITHZ010000102.1 GCA_031279795.1 Bacteroidales bacterium | reverse complement strand
ACGGTTTCGCCGAAAATGTTTTTTCTGCCCGAAGCAGCCCATTCGTCCACGTATTCGGCCATGGTCGAAGAGGGTGTGATCGGATAAATCGAAGCGGTTTCGCTGAACATGTAGGCGATATGGGCAGCGGCTTGATTTCCGTCACAGGTTAAGAATTTTTTTTGTTTAGACATAAGCTCTTAAATTGATTATTAAAATAATATATTGTTTTGTTCACATTTTTATGATTGATTAAAAACGACCAATTCCTGTTCAGTAAATGCAAATTATAATGATCTGACTGAAAATAATTTACCGCTGTAAGCTGCCCAGTTGTTTACTATACTAACTTTACGACGTGCAAAAGTACTATAAATATTTTGTTTTGCAAACCCGACATTACAAATTACAGGGCAGACATTAAAATCTACAATAATATGTTTTTGCAGAAAATAGTGGTAACGAACAGGATAATTTGACAAAATAACCGTATATTTGTAGCCTAATTCTACTAAAAAACGTTACAGTCATGAAAAAAATCTCATTACTTCGAAACATTGTATGCCTGTCAGCAGGAATGTTGCTGAATACAGGCATTGCCGATTTTCGGGCAGCAGAAAATCCAGAAATAGTTATCAGCTACATTCCGCCGCTTGGCGCAGGAGGCGTTGCCGAAGGCCGAGTTATTTGGGACGGGCTGACGGCAGCAAATGCCGGACAGTATGCCGTAATTGCAATGCTTCGCTCTTCGTGGGGAAGCGATTATGTGAAACCTTTCTATGGCAATTACCTGAATGCGATTGACGGGGTTGGTAATTTTACGATCTCAATCACTACCGGAGGCTCGGATAATGATATTGCCGATGTCAGTTTCTACTTTGTCTTACGGGAAACATTCAACGGAATTTCCGGCGAATCAGTGCGGGCAAGTTATATGAATGATAAATACCTTGGCCAGTTTTTGGCTGTCAATCGGGAAGCATTTTGGGCGAATCGTCCGCAACCGCCTGCCTCAAGTATCCGCCCGGGTTTTGCCGATTCAGGCGTCAGTATCACGCTGTCTTGCGAAGAAGGAGGCGTCATTTACTACACACGGGATGGGAGCGAGCCTGCAGCTTCTGCTTCTGCACAGGTATACGTCGGCACAGCGTTTGTCGTACCGAACAGCGGTTCGTTGCTTGTAAAGGCTGTGACCGAAAAGTCTGGTTCGTTCAGTTCGCCGGCTTCGTTTGTGTGGTTGCCCAGCGAACCGCTCACAACGCCTTTCTGGGGCATTAACGTGTCGCTCGCACTGAACGGCGAACCGTTTGGCTACGCGTTGTCGGAAACTGATACGCGCACACGAATAGCGCCAATAGCTCCGTTGACAAAATGGGTTCGCAGTTTTGGCACACGCAGCAACGGCTTGGAGCATGTCAATAAAATAGCCAAAGAAATAGGGCTGCGCACAATGATTGGCGTGTATGTTACCGGAAACAGCAACCAAAACAAAGATCAACTGCAGGGATTGCGGCAAATCCTGCAAACCAGCCCTGCCCCCGACCTCATTACTGTAGGTAATGAATGTAGTCTTGATCAGGCAGTTACACCTGCGATACTCGCTGCGTGTATTGATTCGGTTCGCAAGATTGTGAAAGAATTTGGCTTGGTGATTCCTGTTGGAAGCGTGGATATTGCCGATGCTGCATGGAGCCCGTCTGTGCTGGATAAACTTGATTTCGTCGGAGTGAATATTTACTCCGGAACATGGGACAGAACGCCTGAAAATGAAATGTTCAATGCGCTCAAACAAACATTTGCGAGACAGTTAGATTTATTTCCTGCAAAATGCGTTTTGCTTGCCGAGACTGGCACTCCATACAGCGGAGATTCGTATGATGCAGAAGGCGTAACGCAGACGCCATCAATTCAAAAAGCTGCAGCATACCTGGCTGGCTTTCTTGACTGGATAAAAGCCGACAACATACCGGCGTGTTATTTTGAAGCTTATGACGAACCTGCCAAATCTCAAAACGGAGGACATGCTATCGAACAGTACTTTGGAATCATGGATGGCAATTTGCAAATTCATCCATTTTACGAAAATGTTATTGCGCTGCATACTGCTATACCGACGCTTATGCAATATATAAGGCCGTATCCAAATCCAACGGCAGGCATCGTCTTTCTGGAAAAGGAAAGCACAATAAAAATCTACGACAGGAAAGGTGTTTTGTTGAAGGAGACATTTGGAAATCAAGCCGACTTGTCGGATTTTCCGCCTCAGATATATCTTTTACAGGCTGGCAAGGACTACGCTAAAATCATAAAAAGGCGCTGAAGGTTCGGATAACGGTAGAGCTGGAAAGATCTCCTGACAGGAGATGCAATTCTTCCACTCTACCGTTCGATGCTCATGCATTTTTTCAAAAATTCAAAAATTTTCTCTGATTCATCCGGATGAAACCATGAGATGGAAGGGTCTTTGTTGAACCACGACATTTGTTTTCGGGAATAGATGCGCGTATGCTGTTTGATTTTTTCAACAGCTTCGTCCAGCGAACATTGTCCTTCAAAATATGTAAATAACTCCTTGTATCCCACTGTATTCAGGGCGTTGTATGAACGAAACGGCAGCAAGCTTTCTACCTCGTCCAGTAATCCGGCATTCATCATCTCGTCGACACGAGCATTGATGCGGGCATACAGTTCTTCGCGGCTACGCCTCAATCCTATTTTAACAATTTCGAATGGCCGCGCTTTCTGCGGATTTGTTCGCAGCGAAGAATATGGTTTACCGGCGGTTAGGCAGATTTCAAGTGCGTGAATTACCCGTTTCGGATTCTTCAGGTCGACCTGAAAATAATGCTGCGGATCTAACAGTTTCAACTGTCTGCACAGCGGAGCCAGACCTTCGGTTTCGAAAACAGCACATAATTCGGCATGTAATTCAGGAGAGATATCGGGCAACTGGTCAATGCCTTTGCACACCGCGTCGATGTACATCATGGCGCCTCCCGCCATCATGCTCACACTCTGTTTCGCATGCAATTCGGCAATTAGCCGCAAAGCATCTTCTTCAAAACGAGCGGCATTGTAGGCGTCTTCAATATCAAGCATCCCGACAAAATAATGCTGAACACGTTCCAACTGTTCCTGTGTTGGGGCGGCAACGCCGATACGCAATTGCCGGTAAAACTGACGCGAATCGCAGGAAATAATCGGCGAATTCAGCCACCGCGCAAGAGAAATGCTCAAATCCGTCTTTCCGACTCCTGTGGGGCCAAGAAGCACTATCAGGAGTTTACCCATACATGCTACAGGTAGGCCTCGCTCCCTTCATCCAAATTACTGAATCCTTCTTCGTCCAGTTCGTCTGGATTGAAATCGTCCTCGCCATAAAATTCACTGAAATCGCTAAACTGATTACCAGAAAGAGCTGTTGAGCTGTTCATAAATTCATCATCCTTTTCCTGTACCGGAGGATTGCCCGACGCTGTTGAACAGACTGGCGCGTCTATAGTTTTATTATACTGTATTTCAACCAATTCCATGAAAAATGCGCGATCGTTCAGGTTATCAAAAACGAATAGCAGTTTTTGATGCTCGTCCGAAATCAACTCGCTGAGAACAGCCTTGTCCATTAGCCAGTTATCAACATCTGAATCGGTATCCATTTCCAACAGTGTGATTTCGGTGCCTTTCTCCCAATTTTCGCTGCATAGAAAAAACGAAGTGATTCGGCTGCTGTCATAGCCTACCGACGCCAGAACTGCCTTGTTCAGTTCGGCAAACGTCGCTTCCGAATCAATCAGTATTTCTCGCGAAAAATTATCAACTTCGTCCGATATGAAAACAAATTTATATACCATAATTTTTATAGATAATTAAAAATAATAAATCTTCGCTATTTGATACGGCAAAATTACGGGATATTTTTTACTGTGCAAACCATTATCAAAAAAAAATTCCTTTTTGCAACAATTTGGACATTTATTCAACGGGATGTTGGTCGTTGTAAATATTTAATTAATTTAAATTTTAACATTACTATGAATTTACAATAGACTACATTTTGTTTTTTTAGCTTGAAATCACGCAGTCTTCTATATAGAGAACAGGTAGCACGTTCAGTGTTATAAAACGATTTCAGGCCAATGTCTACAAGAGTTTTCCTGCAACAATCACATATTTGTTGCAGGAGAGAAAGCAATTATGTTTTAGCCTTTTTTTTACGAAAAAAAAGATTGAAACAAGAGCAATTATAAAAACAGCATACAAATATATAATAAAATTATTATTTTTGTACCCGATTTTTCATATTTTTTTTAATGACTTAATTAATTACCTATCTATTAATGCTTATGAGATATTTGATAACCCGCCCTCAGCAATCGGTTCATGGCAGGATACACTTGCCGGCTTCAAAAAGCATCAGTAACCGCGTTTTGATAATCAGCAAGCTCAGTTATAATCCGTATCCGATTGAAAATTTGTCGGATAGCGACGATACACAAGTCTTGTTAAAAGCATTACAGTCGAATGATTTGTTGTTTGACACCGGTGCAGCAGGTACCGCCATGCGTTTCCTTACTGCTTATTTGTCAACTATTTATGGAGAATGGAGACTTACTGGCAGCAATCGGATGAAACAACGACCGATAAAAATTCTGGTAGATGCGTTGAATAAACTGGGCGGAAAAATTGAATACTTGGAAAAAGAAGGTTTTCCTCCACTGAAAATTTACGGCAGCACCTTGTCGGGCGGAGAAATAACCCTTGATGGCGGCGTCAGTTCACAATACATTTCGGCACTACTGATGATTGCTCCTGTTATGGAAAATGGATTAACGCTTCATCTTACAGGAACGGTCATTTCCAGACCATATATCAAACTGACGTTGAGAATACTGGAAGAGTTTGGCATCTTATCGGAATGGAATGAAAATACCATCAGAATCCGGCCTCAAGAATACGTCCCGCAACGATATCAGATAGAAGCCGACTGGTCGGCGGCATCATACTGGTACCAAATCATGTCGCTGTCGGACAATGCCGAAATAGAACTGCTGCATTTATTTCCCCAAAGTTTTCAAGGCGATGCTGCGGTTATCCACATTTTTAAGAAATTGGGCGTCAAAACAATACTCCTGCATAATGGTATAAGGCTGCAACCGGCAAAAGTAGAATGTGAAAAATTTGAATACGATTTTTCCGATCAGCCAGATTTAGCTCAAACACTGACCGTTACATGCGCTCTGAAAGGCATTCCATTTCAAATAGGCGGCTTGCAGAGCCTGCGAATCAAGGAAACCGACCGCATTGCTGCATTGAAAAGCGAATTGAAAAAACTGGGATATATGCTGGAACAACCCCAAGATAATGTATTGGCATGGAATGGAATCCGTTGCGAACCGGAAAAAAATCCCGTCATCGATACATACGAAGACCACCGTATGGCCATGTCGTTCGCTCCGGTTGCTCTGAAGTGCGGCTCAATTATCATTGAACATCCCGAAGTTGTTTCCAAGTCCTATCCTGCTTTCTGGAATGATTTATCAGAAGCTGGATTCAATATAGACAGTTAATTTGAAATAAACAATATAAATAATTTGTAATATTCAATAGTGACGCAAATTTTAAATCTATTATTTTATTATTAATTAAATATTTACTATTATTTGCGTCTTTGCTTTAATGAACAATACGTACTAATTAACAATTAAACCATTAAATATGGACATTTTTTTTGAGGACTGGGGAACGATTGACTACAAGATGGCATTGGAACGGCAGCAAACGCTGTTCGACCATGCGCTGGAAAACAAGAGCAAAGCAAAACCGGTCGAAAACAGGGTTATTTTTTGCGAACACCCGCCAGTTATCACATCAGGAAAACATGCCAAGCGGGAAAACATTCTTTTTTCCGATGAAAATCTGCAGCAAATGAACGTGCCGACAGTGCAAACCATGCGTGGAGGCGACGTTACCTGCCACGTACCCGGACAATTGGTTGTTTATCCGATACTTGACCTGACTGTTTTTGGTTTGGGGCTGAAACGCTACATAGCCGTGCTGGAAGATACTGTCATCACGCTGTTGCAGGAAATATACAACATCACTGCCGGACGGATGCCACATGCCGCCGGCGTATGGATAGATGCGGAACAACCATCCGGCGCACGCAAAATATGCGCGCTCGGTATCTATTGCAGCCGCTTTATCACCATGCATGGGCTGGCATTGAATGTCAATGCCGACTTGTCGCTGTTTTCGCTCATCAACCCCTGCGGTTTCACCGACAAAGGCGTCACCTCCATCGAACGTGAAACCGGTCAATTGCAGGACATTAATCTTTGTAAGATGTTTTTAAAAGAGATGTTTGCCAATAAACTAAGAATTACGTAATTAAGAGTGAATATCAATTACGGATTACGCTAGTTGGCACAAAAGACATGCTTTGCGTAATATTAGATTTAACCGGTTACACCAATTTTCTTAAAAAGTCATATATTTATCCTCAAAAATTTATTTTGTTTAGTATTTGTATTAACTTTGCCGCTTAAAATTTATACAGTAGTTTTTCATGTCAGATAATAAAAGAATTAAAACAGCGCTTGTATCAGTTTATTATAAAGATGGACTGGAGGAGATTCTTCGCAAATTACACAATGACGGTGTGCAATTCATTTCCACCGGAGGCACTAAGGAATTTATTGAATCGCTGGAAATTCCCTGTCGCTCGGTGGAAATGCTAACAGGATATCCGTCTATTCTCGGCGGACGGGTGAAGACCTTACATCCGAAAATCTTCGGAGGAATTTTGAGTCGCCGGAATATACCGTCGGATATGTCTCAAACCGAAGAATATGCAATTCCTGAAATTGACTTGGTGATTGTCGATTTGTATCCGTTTGAAGAAACTGTATCATCCGGAGCCGATGACGACGAAATAATCGAAAAAATAGATATAGGCGGAATCTCGCTGATACGTGCTGCTGCCAAGAATTTCAACGATGTAGCGATTGTTGCATCGAAACGTCAGTATGAACCTTTTCTGAATTTGCTGGAAGAAAAAGGAGCACAGACCTCTATTGAGGACAGAAGATGGTTTGCAAAAGAGGCCTTTGCCGTTTCGTCGGGTTACGATACGGCTATTTTCTCGTACTTCGACAACGGCAGCAACAGCTATTTCCGTACGGCATACGATTACGCGAAAATTTTGCGGTATGGCGAAAATCCACACCAGCGGGGACTGTTTTTCGGAAAGTTTGACGATGCGTTTGAACAGTTGCAGGGAAAGGAAATTTCCTACAACAATTTGCTCGACATTGATGCGGCTGTTTCTCTGATTGGCGAATTTGACGAACAGACGTTTGCAATCCTCAAGCACAACAATGCCTGCGGACTGGCCTCACGCCCTGTTTTGGTCGACGCCTGGCGGGATGCGCTGGCTGGCGATCCGGTATCGGCATTTGGCGGTATCCTTGTCGCTAATGGCGTGATTGACAGAGCTACTGCCGAAGAAATCAACAAACTGTTCTTTGAAGTAATCATTGCTCCCGATTATGAGATGGATGCACTGGAAATTCTGACACAGAAAAAAAACCGAATCATACTGATTCAAAAACAGTATGATTTTCCCAAGATACAGTTTCGCTCGCTGCTCAACGGTTCGCTGTTGCAGGACAGAGACTTGAGCATCCAGCAGCAGGACGATTTACGGGCAGTGACGGAAAAGGATGCAACGCAGCAGGAAATTTCCGACATGTTGTTTGCCAATAAAATTGTGAAACACAGCAAATCCAATACCATTGTGCTGGCTAAGAACAAACAGCTTTTCGCAAGCGGTATCGGACAAACTTCGCGCGTGGACGCCTTAAAACAGGCAATCGAAAAAGCCAGCTCATTTGGATTCGACTTGCGAGGCGCTGTCATGGCCTCGGATGCGTTTTTCCCGTTTCCCGACTGTGTTGAAATAGCACAGCAAGCAGGAATAACCGCCGTGATCCAGCCGGGCGGGTCGATAAAAGACGACCTTTCCATCGCCTTTTGCAACGAACATAGCCTGGCAATGGTGTTAACTGGCATTCGCCATTTCAAACATTAACAGAATAATCTTAGAACCGAAAAAGATATGGGACTTTTTTCATTTTCACAGGAATTAGCAATTGATTTAGGCACAGCGAATACCATTATCATTCAAAATGGTAAGATAGTAGTTGACCAGCCATCGGTGGTAGCGCTCGACAGGCGCTCGGACAAACTGATTGCTGTAGGCAAAGTAGCGCAACAAATGCGTGGAAAAGAGCACGAAAACATCCGCACCATCCGACCGCTCAGGGATGGAGTTATCGCCGATTTTTACGCCGCCGAACAAATGATTCGCGGAATGATTAAAATGGCGGCTACGTCGAAAAGTTTTTTCACTCCACAGTTGCGTATGGTCATTTGCATACCTTCGGGCAGCACGGAAGTCGAAATCCGCGCTGTGCGGGATTCGGCCGAACATGCCGGCGGCCGCGACGTCTATATGATTTATGAACCGATGGCAGCGGCTATCGGCATCGGCTTGGACGTGGAAGCGCCCGAAGGAAACATGATTGTCGATATCGGCGGCGGAACAACGGAAATTGCCGTCATTTCGCTGGGCGGAATCGTCTCGAACAAATCCATCAAAATCGCAGGTGACGACTTGACCGACGATATCATCGAGTACATGCGCCGACAGCACAATGTACGCGTGGGAGAACCAACAGCGGAACTAATCAAAATCAACGTTGGCGCCGCATTGACAAATTTAGCCGACGGACCGGAAGATTACATCGTACGCGGCCCGAATCAAATGACCGCATTGCCGATGGAAATCCCAATTTCCTACCAGGAAATTGCACATTGCCTGGAAAAATCCATCGCCAAAATCGAAGCTGCAGTATTGACAGCGCTGGAACAAACACCTCCGGAACTGTACGCCGATTTGGTGCGCAATGGAATATTCCTTACCGGCGGCGGCGCTCTGTTGCGCGGGCTGGATAAACGTCTGACCGACAAAATTAAAATACAGTTCAAAGTGGCCGACGACCCGCTTCATGCTGTAGCTAAAGGAACAGGTGTTGCCCTCAAAAATATTGACAAATTCCAGTTCTTAATACGATAAATTGAGAATTAACATAATTCATAATTTACTCTTTTTCAATTTGTAATTCATTTTTCAATTCTTATGAAAAAGATATTCGGATTTGCTTTTTGCTTGCTTGTCACGGGTTCCCTTAACGGACAAATCAATACTGACAGGATCATGGCAAACGGAAAAAGCGCACTGTATTTTGACGATTACGTGCTTGCTATACAGTATTTTAATCAAGTGATCAAAGCCAAGCCTTATTTGGCAGAACCTTATTTCTATCGTGGAATTGCAAAATTGAATCTCAACGATTTTCGCGGCGCAACGGAAGACTGTTCGCTCTGCCTCGAACGTAATCCGTTTATTATTAAGGCATACGAATGCCGTGCAATTGCCCGTCAGCAACTGGAACAGTTTGATGAGGCCATCAGCGACTACAGCAAGGTGCTGGAATATTATCCAAATGACAAAGAACTGATGCACAATCAGGCAGTTGCATACGCGCAAAAAAAGAATTACGAAGCGGCTGAAAAAGTATTGAATGAAATCATCTCACGTTATCCTGATTTCGACAAAGCATATTTGACGCGCGGATGCATGCTGGTGGAAACGGGCGACACAGTGCAGGCGTTGAAAGATCTGGACAAAGCCATAGAACTGGACAAGTTTTCGTCGTATGCATTTGCAACGCGCGCTTTGATTGCCTATCAGCACGAAAATTATCAGCTGGCTCTGAATGATTACACCGAAGCGATTCGCCTTAGTCCTCAACAAGGTTATTACGTAAACAGGGGATTAACCAATTATCAGTTGTCGAACTTGCGCGAAGCAATGGACGATTACGACAAGGCGGTGGAATTGGACTCCGATGATATTATTTCCCGTTACAATCGTGGAATTTTGCGGGCACAGGTTGCCGACAACAACCGCGCTATCGAAGATTTCGACAAGGTGCTGGAAATTGAACCGAAAAATTATTTCGCCACTTACAATCGCGCCATGCTGCGTACCCAAACAGGCGATTATGCTGGCGCTATTGCCGACTACTCCAGCGTACTGGAAGAATATCCTGACTTTACGTCTGGATACCAGAGCCGCTCTGTTGCCAAACGGCTGATGGGCGATGCCGCTGGCGCCGACCGCGACTTGATGACCGCCTGGCGTATCGAAGAAAAATACCGACGCAATAAACGCACCGACGCGTCGCAGGAAAATCAGTCGGACAGCGCCCTCGCAGACGGCACAGACGACGAGAAGAAAACACGCGAACAATCGGACAAAAACATCCGTAACTTCAACAAGGTCGTGGTGGCCGAAAACAGCAGGCAAACAACACAATATGAAAGCGAAATTCGCGGTCGTATTCAGGATAAAAACGTGAAATTAGACATCCTGCCAATGTTCGTAACCACTTATTACGAAAAGGTTGACGCCGTAAAAACACATGCTTACTACGAACAGACGCTCTTCAACTTCAACAAACGAATGGATAACGCGCAACTGTTGCGAATTACCAATGCCGAATCGTCTCTGACAGAAGAACAAATCGAACGGCATTTCGAATCAATCAGAAACCATTCGCAAGAAATTGCAAAAAATCCGACAGATTCCGTCGCTTATTTTCTGCAAGGACTGGATTATTTTCTCGTGCAGGACTTCCAGTCGGCTATTGACGCCTTTTCGCGAGCTGTCGACCTGAACGACCACTTCATCCTTGCCCGTTTCAATCGTTCTGTAGCCCGCTCCAAACTGCTGGAATACGAAACTGCCCAAAACGACATTTCTTCGGAACATCCCAAAACTGCCAAAACCGATTTGCTGCGTTCGAATTTACCTGCCGACATCATGGCAAAGGGCTATGATTACAGCCTGATTATAAATGATTATGAAAAAATAATAACGTTTTCTCCCGAATTTTTCTTCGCTTATTTCAACATGGGAAATATCCGAATTATGCAAAAAAATTATACCGCAGCAATAAATGAATACACCAAGGCAATCCAGGCAGAACCGGAGTTTGCCGAAGCATGGTTTAACCGCGGGGTAGCCTGTATCTATTCCGGCCAGAACGACAAAGCCATCGCCGACCTCAGTAAAGCCGGCGAACTGGGCATTGTCGCTTCCTACAACATCATAAAACGACTGCGAGAAATGAAGTGAATTACGAATTAAAAGATAAGTGAGAGCTATGAAACGTATACCTTTTGTTATGTTAATGATATTGCCATTATTCTTTCTGGCATGTAATACTTCCGAAAATCTGGAAGATGATTTATCTACATTTGAAACCGACATTCAGCTAAAACCCGACCGCCAAAATATCATGCGTTTAATAGGCATTGCCGCCAACCGGGTGCTTGAACGCAAGGGACAAACAGCTGGATTATACGAAGAGCAAAGTCTGCGGCAAACAGCTGGATTGCGGTTACTGGCCGGAGAAACGAATCCCGAAACGCCAACTATTGAATATGCTTTTGATTTTATCAAGATCCACACTGTGACACATTTTTTGTCCGATAAGCTCAACATTCCTCTTGTGTCCGCAAACTGTGGAAATGGGATGATTGATATTATGGTGGCTGATTTTGAGCTTTTTATTACTGATGAAAAAACAAACACGCTGCAAGGCTATATCAGCGATGTGCTGATTGTCTTTAAAGGAGAGTTGGGACTGTACTGCTGCATCCTTAACGGCAGCAGCAGTAACCGCGATAGTGAGGAGATTGTTTTCAGTTCACACAAGTTTTTTAACGAAAATGCCCTTGTGAAAGATTTCACGTTGCCTATTTATGAATTTTCCCTGAAAACTGAAACAAAAACTGGCGAAGTTTTTATCAGCAGCGCTGTTCTTAGTGCCGACGGCAGTATGGTTTCAACATCGCCGGTGCAGATTAAGAAGAAAGGCGTTGTCTATGACGGTGATTTGTTCAGTATTAACGATTTGAAAACCATACCGCAACTTTCGATAAAAGCCAAAGTATCAGCCATTTCAGATAACACCTTTTCGATTGATGCGGCAAAAGAATATAACCTGAAAACCGTTTATTTCGACAACTATACGCAATTTCGTACAGACGGCGAGTTGACGGCTGTCGATAAGATTGCTATTGGAGATGTGGTTGTTGTGACATTCGACAAACTATATCCAAGCTATAATCCAAAAGCAGTAATCGCCAATATGATAACAAAATAAATTTAATTTTCAACCGTCATGTTAAATATTTTTTTATCCATTATTCTCATTTTTGCTTTAATATGGGGGTTTGTCAGAGGAGCTGTCCGTCAGGTATTTTCCATTGCTGGATGCGTGTTTGGCGTTGTGGCAGTGCGACTGTTTGCCGGAAGAATGGCACAGTGGCTGTCGGAAAAATTAGGCACAGCTGCTTCGTGGCCGCTGGCATTTTCTTATATTCTCATCTTTTTTGCCGTTGTCATTGCTTGTACTTTGTTGGGACGGCTGTTTCACGAAATGCTGAAAGACGCCAATCTGGGCTTTGTCAACCGGCTGGCTGGCGGCGTTCTCAGCCTGCTGAAATATGCACTTATTATCGGATTGTTGCTGAATCTCTATTCTTCGCTTGACAAAAACGGCTGGCTCATTTCGGCAGAAACCCGTGCGAAAACAAAACTTTATGAACCGTTGCGAAAATTTGGCGAATGCTTGTTGCCTTATGTGGATGAACTGAAACAGCTGGAACTGAAAGACCTTCCTATTCCTTTCTTGCAACAGGAAGCAATTGAAATTTAGAAAATTTACTTTTTATGAAACTATTTTTATGAATGAAACTTCTGATGATATATTGAACGATTTTACACGGGGAGACTATAAATACGGTTTTGAAACGCTTATTGATACCGATATCTTGCCGAAAGGCCTGGATGAATCGGTAGTGAGGGTTATTTCTAAAAAAAAAGAAGAACCTGACTGGCTGCTTGATTTCCGACTGAAAGCCTATCATTACTGGACAACGCTTGAAATGCCAACATGGGCGCAACTCAACATTCCTGTGATTGATTATCAGGACATCAGTTACTATGCTGCTCCAAAACGAACGGCAACTCCAAAAAATCCGGATGAAGTTGCTCCCGAACTCTTGCGAACATTCGACCGACTGGGCGTACCGATTCACGAACAGAAAATGTTTTCGGGAATGGCCGTTGACGCCGTAATGGATAGCGTTTCGGTACGAACAACTTACAAGGATACGCTGCTCGAAAAAGGCATCATTTTTTGTTCGTTCAGCGAAGCGGTGAAAGAACATCCCGATTTGGTGAAAAAATACTTGGGTTCGGTTGTGCCGTACCGCGACAATTATTTTGCCGCATTAAATTCGGCAGTATTCAGCGACGGCTCGTTTGTGTTTATTCCGAAAGGTGTGCGCTGTCCGATGGAACTTTCCACCTATTTTCGTATAAATGCCATAAATACCGGACAGTTTGAGCGGACGCTGATCATTGCCGAAGACGACAGCTATGTGAGTTACCTTGAAGGCTGTACCGCTCCGATGCGCGACGAAAATCAGCTTCATGCCGCCATCGTCGAAATCGTTGCAATGGAAAACGCAGAAATCAAGTACTCAACCGTACAGAACTGGTATCCAGGCGACAGGGAAGGGCGTGGCGGAATTTATAATTTTGTGACCAAACGTGGACTGTGCAAGGGTGTCAATTCCCGTATTTCCTGGACGCAGGTGGAAACAGGTTCGGCAATTACCTGGAAATATCCGTCGTGCATCTTACTGGGCGACAATTCTTCAGGCGAATTTTATTCTGTTGCTGTGACCAACAATTTTCAGCAGGCTGACACAGGTACTAAAATGATTCATCTGGGCAAAAATACACACAGTACAATTGTTTCGAAAGGAATTTCAGCTGGCAAAAGCCAAAACAGTTATCGCGGCCTGGTGAAAATTGGAACAAAAGCCGAAAACGCCCGCAATTTTTCCCAGTGCGACAGCCTGCTGTTGAGTGACCGGTGTGGCGCACACACCTTTCCATACATGGATGTGAACAACGAAACTGCCATCGTAGAACACGAAGCTACAACTTCAAAAATCAGTGAAGACCAGATTTTTTACTGCAACCAGCGCGGAATCTCTACTGAAGATGCCATTGGCCTGATTGTTAATGGCTATGCAAAAGAAGTCTTAAACAAACTCCCAATGGAATTTGCCGTTGAAGCTCAAAAACTGTTGCAACTGACACTGGAAGGAAGCGTGGGATAAATGAGTTGAGAGTTGAGAGTTGAGAGTTTGCAACCTCAACTCTCAATTCTTAATTCTCAACTCTCAATTCTTAATTTTCAACTCTTAATTCTTAATTCTCAACTCTTAATGACGCCTTTAAAATTTTGCGGAATAAGGAAAAAAATACTAACTTTGCAAGCATATTAAATCTGTAAACTTTGCTACTATGGCACGCTACCTTGACCCCAAAAACGATTTGATTTTCAAAAAAATCTTTGGCGAACACAAACGACTTTGCATCAGTTTGTTAAATTCGCTTTTACCGCTCGATTCACCGATAGAAAGCATCGAATATGATGCGACAGAACTTATCCCCGAAATTCCCGTCCTCAAAGATTCCATCGTTGATGTGCGCTGTAAGGACAAAAACGGCAGACAGTTTATCGTGGAAATGCAGATGCAGTGGAGCGACAGTTTCAAAAGCCGCGTGCTTTTCAATGC
>JAITHZ010000082.1 GCA_031279795.1 Bacteroidales bacterium | reverse complement strand
CGATAACCTGAAAACCGATTACGGACGTTTGCAACGCCTGGTTCAGAATGAGAACAACAGGGAAATGCTAATCCGAATTACAAAAAACAATGGCATAGCTGCAACTGTTTTTTCTAAATTTTCCATTGACAATTTGCAGAATGATGACTATTTTGTTTCATTGCTTTTTTACATGGGATTGCTTACCATCGACAAATTTTACATGGGGAAAACTTATCTGAAAATTCCCAATTATACCATTCAGACAATTTACTGGGAGTATATCAGTTTGTTGATCACTCGCGAAAATGCGAAAATAACCGTCAATCTGACAGCGCTGAACGACGCTGTCTGGGAACTGGCCTACCACGGAAAACCTCAGCCATATATAAACTCTGTAAGTCAAAACATTTTTAAGCGCCTGTCTAACCGCGATATGGAGCATTTCGATGAAAAATACATCAAAATTATGCTGCTGAACGGACTGTTTCAAAGCCTGCTGTTTGTGCCAATATCCGAAAAAGAAGTTGAAGATGGATACATTGACATTCACCTGCAACGCAGTCCGTTGCTGCCCGACATCCCGTCGGAATGGCTGTGGGAAATAAAGTATGTAAAAAAGTCCGATGCCAAAGACAAAGTCCTTTTGCAGTCCAAACGCGACGAAGCCCGTCGGCAATTGGAAAAATACCGGAAAGCTCAGCTGTTTGCCGGACGTGCGGATGTGCGCTGCCTGTCGCTGATTTTCATCGGAAAGGACATAGTTGAACTGGAAGAATTATGATTGTTTAATAAAATAATAAATAATATTAAAAATGTGCTTGGCAATACCCGGAAAAATACAAACAATCGACCGTTCGATTCCCGAATTAGCAATGGCAAAAGTTGATTTAGGCGGTATTTCGAAAAATATCTGCGTACAATGGGTTGATGCGCAGGAGAATGATTACATCCTTGCCCATGCAGGAATGGCTATTTCTGTGATTAACAGAGAAGAGGCTGAGAAAACTCTGGCTGATTTCGATGCAATTGTTCGCTCATTAGAGCAGGAAAACTGAAAAATATGCAATACTTAGACGACTATCGAAACAACGGGCGGATAAAAGATTTGCTTTACGCCATCCGCAGAAAAACGACCCGTAAATGGTCTATCATGGAAATTTGTGGAGGACAGACACATACCATTGCCCGTTACCGAATAGATGAAATGCTTCCGCCTTCCATTGGCTTGGTACATGGTCCGGGCTGTCCGGTGTGCGTGACGCCGACTGCGATTATTGACCATGCGCTGGAAATGGCAGCTCGTCCCGACGTAATATTTGCGTCATTTGGCGATATGATGCGCGTCCCCGGTAGCTGCAGCGATTTATTGCAAGCGAAAGCCAAAGGCGCTGATGTCCGGATGATGTATTCGCCCTTGGATGCAGTTGAACTCGCTGCATCCAATCCGGAAAAGGAAATTGTGTTTTTCGCTGTTGGTTTCGAAACGACCGCACCGGTACATTTGATGGCTTTGCAGGAAGCTCGTCGCCGCAAATTGAAAAATTTTTCCCTGTTGTGTTCACTTTTTGCCGTTCCACCGGCAATGGAAGCTATTCTATCACAACCGGATAACTTAGTTGACGGTTTTTTAGCCGCCGGACATGTTTGTACAGTCACCGGAAATGCCCCTTATCACCGCCTGTTGGCACAGTATCAACGACCGATAATAATTACCGGATTCGAACCGGTTGATCTGCTGTACGGAATTTATTTGTGTATCAATCAATTGGAACAAGGCTACGCACGTGTGCAAAATGCATATCGGCGAGCGGTTTCCGAAGAAGGAAATCTGCCAGCCCGCCAGTTGATGGACGAATACTTGGAATCAGCAACACGGGAATGGCGCGGTATCGGGACTATTTCGGCGAGCGGTTTTTTGTTGAAAGATAAATTTTCAATCTTCAACGCTGCTCTGAAATTTCCGTTTTCCGGAAAAACGGAAACGAAAAAAAACGGAGAAAAAAGCTGTATTGCCGGAGAAATCATGAAAGGAAAAAAGCAAGTCGCCGACTGCTCCTACTTTGGCTCGGACTGCGTGCCAGATCATCCGCTTGGAGCGCCGATGGTCTCCGACGAGGGGGTTTGCGCAGCTTATTATAAATATAATTAATAATTTTTAACATATGATTTGCCCCACACCCTATACTCAACCCGACTGTATCCTGCTGGGACACGGCAGCGGTGGAAGATTGTCGCACCGGTTGATAAACGAACTGTTCTATCCGGCATTCAAGAACCCGCTGTTGGCACAAGATCACGACGGCTGCGTGTTTCCGGTCGCTGCCGGAAGAATGGCATGCACGACCGATACCTTCGTCGTCACTCCGGTGTTTTTTCCTGGAGGCAATATCGGTAACCTGGCAGTGAACGGCACGGTGAACGATTTGGCTTGCTGCGGCGCCATTCCTCTTTACCTGACTGCCGGATTTGTATTGGAAGAAGGCATGCCGCTGAACGATTTGCGACAAATTGTGACATCAATGCAAACAGCGGCCGAAAATGCAGGCGTCAGCATCGTTGCCGGCGACACCAAGGTTGTGGAGCGTGGCAAATGCGACAAAATTTTCATTAATACGAGTGGCATTGGCGTCGTTCCCGAAGGCGTCCATATCTCTCCAGCCAGCGCTACAGTCGGTGATGCTGTTATTTGCAGTGGCGAACTCGGCGTGCATGGCATAACGATTTTGTCGACGCGGGAAAGTCTGGGTTTCGAAACAAGCCTGAAAAGTGATACAAAAGCGCTGAACAGGATGATTTCGGCCTTGCTCGGAAAAATAGACGAAGTTCATGTTCTGCGCGACCCGACGCGGGGAGGTGCAGGGACTACCTTAAACGAAATTGCGCTTGCAGCTGGCGTAGAAATTGAACTGGACGAGGCTGCATTACCTGTTCCCGAACCAGTGAAAGCGGCTTCGGAAATACTGGGACTTGACCCGCTTTACATTGCTAATGAGGGTATTGTACTGATTATTCTGCCCGAAAAGCATGCCGATGAAGCCCTGACGCTCCTGCATCAATTTCCGGAGGGGAAAATGGCAAAACTAATCGGACACATTGTTTCCGCCGGTAACGCACAAGTTTGCCTGAAAACATTATATGGAAATCGCCGGATTATTTCCATGTTGAATGGCGATCAATTACCAAGGATTTGTTAAAAATTTCACAAAATATAAAAATTAGAAATACATGTTGCAATTTATTGAAACTTACAATATGGGAGGAATCGTAATCGGATTGGCTACTTTTTTGATTATCGGCTTGTTCCATCCGTTAGTCATTAAAGGAGAATATTATTTTGGCGTAAAATGCTGGTGGGTATTTCTGCTACTGGGAATTGCTGCGCTGCTTGGAGCAATACTTGTCCGTCATATTATCTGTTCGTCGCTGTGTGGCGTAACGGCTTTTTCTGCTTTCTGGGGTATCGGTGAACTTTTTGAACAGAGGAAACGGGTAGAAAAAGGTTGGTTCCCAAAGCGAAAAAAAGTTAATTAATTCAAAAAAAATCAATTTCTTGAATTAATGACTTTACATTGAGAAAATATGCAAAAAATGCAAATAGAATAGCTATTTTATTGTATTATCAATTCAAGATTTTTACAAATTAATTAATGAAATAAAAACAGTAAAAAATTCACATCTGAAACTTAATAAAGTTTTTTCTTAAAATGATAATTTCATTTTTTTTAATACGATTTTTTCTCCTTATCGGCACAAAAAAATGTCAATTAATGACCTTAGCGTGTTAATTTGCAGTTAGTATTACTAATTAATTATAAAAATACAATAAGATTAATCCATTTATTTTGCAGAATTAGAAATATATTGCAATTTTGGTATTGGAAAATAATGTGATTCTAAATACAGGAAATTATTGTTAAGTTAATCTTCATTCTAAGGTTAAATACAAGATTTTATTTGGAATATTAAGCTGCAGATGTTTCATTTTTTCTTAATATAGTCAATGAAATTAAGCAAAACTAATATAATTAAAATGTGAAATTTAACACAAGAACTTAAGTGAAATATAATTTCTAAACGAAAAATTACATTTAGAATATTTATTTAGCAGTTGTTTTTTTATTAAACCATATAATAATAATTTAAAATATGAATTACGACAAAATCAAACCAGAATTAGAGAAGAGAGGTATTGTAATTAAAGACTTTTGTCGGCGAATAAACATCACCGAACAAGGTTTGCATCAAATGATTCGAAACAAGTCCATGAAAGTAGAAGTATTGGAACGTGTATCAGAAGTGTTGGCGGTTCCTATTTCGTATTGGTTTGACGATCTTGAAAAAGACGGAAAAGTTTTTTCGAGCGTCCACGACCAGCATGTTGACGACATGGTGCCATTCTACATCAAAGGCAAAATTCATAAACGGATTGACAGCGTAACAACCGAGTTGAACAAGGTGCTGAAAGATTTGGCCAAAACAATACAGTTGCTGCAAAGTAATGACAAGGTTTTGGATAACGATATTGATAAAAAACTGGAAGAAGACTAATGTCTGTCTGTGATTTCATCAGCAAGGCCGTATTAAAAAAACGGCCTTCTTTTGTATTAGATTAATCACTACCCACTATTTCCATCACTGTGTTACAGGCTTTTTCCAGCGTATCCACCTGTTGGATGACGATCGAACGCTTTCCGTTTAATTCCCTGAACTGACAAATATGCGGATATTTCTGGCTGAACGATATGAGTTTATCGAAAGCAGTCGATTGATAATAAGGCGAATTAATATTGGCAACCAAGTAAATAAACATGCGGCCTGATTTCAGGGTAATTTTTTCGATCCCCAATTTTTTTGCAATTCTCCGCAGACGTACAACACGTATAAGTTCTATACTTTCGGCGGGAATTTTACCAAAACGGTCTTCCAGGTTACTAATAAATGCCAAGATATCAGCTTCTTCCTCCATATTGTCCAACTTGCGGTAAAGCGCAATCCGTTCAGAATCGTTAGGAATATAGGTAACGGGAAACAAAAGTTCCAAATCCGATTCTATCTGTGTTTCAAATACATACTGTTCTCCACTTTCTTTTTCTCCTTCCGCTAATGTATTATCTTTTAATAGATTGTAAAATTCTTCATTTTTAAGCTCGGTAACAGATTCCGTAAGGATTTTCTGGTAAGTTTCGTATCCAAGGTCGGTAATAAATCCGCTTTGTTCAGCGCCCAGCAAATTACCTGCTCCGCGAATGTCCAAATCCTGCATGGCAATGTGGATACCGCTCCCCAGTTCCGAGAAATTTTCGATGGCCTGCAATCGTCGTCGCGCTTCATTCGGCAAAACGCTCAACGGTGGAGCCAGCAGATAGCAAAATGCTTTCCGGTTACTACGCCCCACTCGTCCACGCAACTGGTGCAAGTCGCTCAATCCGAAACGGTGAGCATCGTTGATAAAAATGGTGTTTACATTCGAAATATCTACGCCTGATTCAATAATTGTCGTTGCAACTAACACATCATACTCAAAATCAATGAAATCAAGAATCGTTTTTTCCAATTTATTTGACTCCATCTGTCCATGTCCAACGGCAATTCGTGCATCGGGAACAAGCCTGTGGATCAATCCTGCAATTTCCTCAATATTTTGCACGCGATTATGAATGAAATAAACCTGTCCGTTGCGGCTCATTTCGAAGTTGATAGCCTCACGAATAATGTCTTCGTTAAACCTGTGTATTTCGGTTTGAATGGGATAACGGTTAGGGGGAGGAGTCGAGATGACCGAAAGGTCGCGGGCGCCCAGCAACGAAAAATGCAACGTACGCGGTATCGGAGTCGCTGTCATGGTGAGCGTATCGACATTTACTTTCCGTTGTTTCAATTTTTCCTTTACCGACACTCCGAATTTTTGTTCTTCATCTATAATTAACAAACCTAAATCTTTGAAAATAACATCTTTCCCTATTATTTTATGTGTCCCGATGAGGATGTCAATTTTCCCATCTTTCAAGTCGGAGAGAATTTGAGCAATCTCCGACGGTTTTCTGGCACGACTGAGATAGGCGATTTTGCAGGGAAAGTCTTTCAGTCTGTCGGAGAACGTTTTGTAGTGTTGCAGCGCCAAAACGGTGGTGGGTGTCAGAACAGCCACCTGTTTGCTGTCGGTCGCCGCCTTAAAAGCAGCGCGAATAGCTATTTCCGTTTTTCCGAAACCTACGTCGCCGCAAATCAGCCTGTCCATTGGCATGTCGCGTTCCATGTCGTGTTTCACGTCAATTGTTGTCTTCAGCTGGTCGGGCGTATCTTCATAAATGAAAGAAGCCTCCAGTTCCTGCTGGAGATAACTGTCGGGAGAAAATTCAAACCCTTTTTCTTCCCTGCGTTTAGCGTACAAGGCTATCAATTCCCGTGCAATATCCTTGATCTTCCGTTTGGTATTTTCCTTCAATTTTTCCCATGCGCCGGAGCCTAACTTGCTGATACGCGGCGGTTCACCATCTTTCCCCCGATATTTCGCCAGCTTGTGTAACGAATGAATGCTGACAAAAATAATATCGTCGTTCAGGTAGCGTAACTTAATTAGTTCCTGCATTTTACCGTTAATATCGGAGCGAACCAGTCCGGCAAAACGTCCAATGCCATGGTCGACATGCACCACATAGTCGCCGGTGTGGAACTGGCTGAGTTCCTTGATGGAAAGACTGATTTTGCCCGAACGCGCTTTGTCGGATTTCAAGTTGTACTTGTGGTAGCGGTCAAAAATTTGATGGTCGGTGAAACAGCATATTTTCAGCGAATTGTCGACAAACCCTTCGTGGATGGTTCGCTTTACGCCGATAAATGGCCGATGTTCGTTCCGGTCGTCAAAAATCGCCTGAATCCGTTCTGTCTGCTTTTCGCTGTCGCTCAGAATGAATATACGATAACCGCGGTCTAAATAATTTTTGAAACTTTCGCTTACCAGTTCGAAATTTTTATGAAACAACGGTTGAACCGACGATTCAAAACTAATCTTGGTCTGTGCCAGTCGACTGGATTTTGCGCCAAATTCTACCAGTGTGCAATCTACAATCCGCTCGGCAACATGTTTGCCTGTGACCAGTTTTTTCAACAGATTTTCTGGCATTTCTTCATCGGCGGCATGCCGATGCATTTCCACTTCCTGGCGCAGATAATCAATCCGTTCGATAATCCAAAGCAGGTCTCTGCTGGCAATCACCGTATTTTCCGGCAGAAAATCAAGCAGCGACGAAGCGCTGTCGCTTTCCATATCCTGCATGGTCGGAATCAGGTTGATTTTATCGGGGCTGCTTCTGGAAAGTTGGGATTCAACATCAAATGTGCGAATGCTTTCCACCGAATCGCCAAAAAAATCAATTCGGTATGGAAATTCATGCGCATACGAAAAAACATCAAAAATACTTCCTCGTATCGCAAATTGACCTGGTTCGTAAACATAATCTACCTGTTCGAAGCCAAATTCGAGCAACATGTCTGCAACAAATGTATTTTCGATGGAATCGCCAACTTTAATTGATAAGGTGTTTTTTTTCAGTGTCTGAAACGAAACCACCTTTTCGGCCAATGCATCAGGGTAGGTTACTACGACAATCGGTTTGTCCGTTTGTTGCAGCCGACTCAATACTTCGGTTCGCAGGATTTCTCCGGCTGGGTCGAGCTGTCCATATTTGATAGCGCGCCTGTATGACGAAGGAAAAAACAGCGTGTTGTCGTTTCCGTTCAGTTGCACTAAATCGTTGTAAAAATATCCTGCGTCTTCAACATCCTGCAAAACTATCAAAAAGTTCCGTTTAAGTTGATGATAGGAAGACGTAAAAATAAACCCTGCTTCCGACCCGTGCAAACCTTCTAAGAAGATGTTTTTTGCGGATTTCTCCGCCAAAATGTGGTTAAAAGCTTTAGTTTGTGGATGTTTATTGAAAACATCCTGTAATTCTCCGATTAAAATAGACACAACAATTATATATTAATTTTCATATCAAACTATTCAACACGCTCTTGGCATTCCGATAGCATCATCAACAGGATTATGTGCGCAGGTTCAGCAAATAATTCCACAAAGGTAAAACGTCAGGATATTTGTTTGTAACAAAATCTGAAGCTTTACCTTCAATTGATAAATTTTCTCATTAATTTTTACTGTACCCTCTTC
>JAITHZ010000015.1 GCA_031279795.1 Bacteroidales bacterium | reverse complement strand
AATACGGCACGCCCTGAGGCTTGTGCCAGCGCCGCTCTCAAACAGTGCATTTCTTTCCTGCCCCTGTTCTTCTATGGCGTGGATATTCGATTCCTGACCGGATGCATTTTATCCTGCGTTTAGGTTCTCTTTCCATAGGTTTCACCATCTCCTATTGCAAGATGATTGACAAGAGTCTTAATAAAATGTTCATTTTCGGTTGTAAATAATATGCTGTTCCGAATTATAATACTCATGATAATCATCACCTATCACTTCAAAAAGAGGATGAATATCGAAGCGTCCCAGAGGGAAGATTATCAAATACGGTTTTGCTTTTTGTATATCTGCGATATATTCATCTTTGATTTTCTCAGAAATAATTGCCAGAGGCATTTGATAAATATATTTTGAAGCAGATTCCCTTTTGGTAAATAAATAGACTGAACATTGATTACCAATCACGGAAACAGTATCGCCTGAAACGCTGTTTTCATCAATAAATTTACCGAGACTGGTAAAATAAGTTTCTGCATCTGATTTTATATTTTCATAGCAAATATGCATGGCGAGTAAAATCTGATAATTAAAGAAAACGCATAAAACAAATACAGGTACGCCTAATTTATAAATCTTGTGTTTTGAAAGACTAAACAACGCTAAAAGTTTTTCAGTACAAAAGGCAATCGCAGGAACAAAGAGCGGAATAAGTACCATATTGTAATGCAGATAATTCATCCTCGATAATCCTATAAGCAAAAATGAAAATACAAAGGAAAGCCCATAGCCAACATAGAATCGATACCGGCAGTCAACATTTTTCTTGAACAGCCAAAAAAGCGCTATAACAAAAGGAATAGTTGACGTATTCAATGCTTTGATAACGCTTTTTGCAAAAGCCGTAAATGTCGCCGACGCTCTTGCCGGAGAAGCCGCGTATAATCCGTTAAACACAATATACTGATTTACACATTCATTAAAAGAACCGGTCATTTTCAAATAAAGCGCCGCTGGAAGCAGTGCTAAAAGAATGCCGAAAATAAAAAACAACGTATAACGAATAACCGCCGCATACTCTTTAAGCAGCAGCTTATGAATAAAAATGACTGAACAAAATGCCAGCCATACAGCAAACATATTCGGACGCAGTAAAAGAGAAACACCGAAACAAGCGCCAAGAATACCTATCTGTATTGTATCTGGTTCTATTTCGGTAAAAAAGTATTTTGTAAAAATATATATTGATATAAATATAAATGGTAAAACATATTCCTCGGTCAAGTTGCCTCCTTCAAAAAATGGCGCCAGCGCCACAAATGAAAAAAGCGTCCCTAAAAAAGCGGGAATTGTACCAGCAAAGAAAAGCGCTGTTTTGTACGCGAAAAAACAACCGGTAAACATAAACAGGAGTTCAATAAGCCAAACACCGGTAAATCCGCCTAAAAAAAGCCCTGCCGCATCGATAACATAGACAAGCAGACCCTTGTGGTCAAAAAAATCGACGTAGGGCAGTTTTCCATGAATCATGCCCTGCGCCACGTTTAGAAACACGCTCGAATCCGTACCAGGAATATTCCCTGACAAAGGATTTAACGGCGAGAGCATACATACGAATAAGGCTATAAAAAAAAGCCCGCACAAAAGAAATATGTTTTGTTTTTTATGTTCTTTTATCATTTGTGATTCTCCTTTTGGTTTACGTCCATTTCTTTCTTTATCCGGCTAAAATCATTAACCGCTTTAACGCCGATTTTAACAATCTTTTTGAAGTTTATTGAGTTGATACCGCCTTGTCTAGGCTTAAAGGTAATCGGAATAAACGCCGTTTTTTCCTTGTATCGCGCAAGGCATACGGAAAGCATAATATTCGACAAATTGAAATCCGGCGGTATAAGCGGCAGATATTTTGATAATGCTTCCGCCTTTAAAAGACGGAACGGCGTATTTGCGTCCGGTATGTCCAGGCGGAAAACGATCCGCAGCACAAGGCGCAAAACCTTTGTTACAAAAACCCGCGAAAATCCATCTTTACGGTGAGAGCGGCGGCCGATAAGCGCGGTGTATTCTTGGCGCTTTTCCCAAAACTGCCAAAATTCGTCCGGCACAGTTTGTCCGTCCGAATCAGTTTGAAACACATAATCCGCGCCCTTTTCAAGCGCATAGCGGTAGCCGTAAAGTACTGCCGCGCCGTGTCCGCCGTTTGGTTTTGAGAGGACAGTCAACTGCGGCAGCTCTTTTTTCATTGCGGCGAGTATGTTATAGGTATTGTCCCTGCTGCCGTCGTCAACGATAACAAGACGGGAGTCCGCGCCTGTCTTGGCAGCGACCTTATGCCATTCATTTGTAACAGTGCGGATATTTGCTTCCTCGTTGTACGCTGGTATGACGATATAAAGTTTGTTCATACAGTCTCCTTCTTGAAAGTAAAAAGTTTATTGAGTGTAAACTGAACCGCGGCAACGATAAAAACAGAAACTATTTTTACTATCATTTCTTTCGCGCCAAGCGCTTTTACACCGATATGCATGACAAGCATCGATAGGAGAAGTCCTGTGTAACCAACCGCAAAAAATTTTACGCCGCGAATTTTCAGCTTGTCTTTTACCTTAAAATTGATGAACGTGTTGAGTAAAAAGCTTGTACAAATTCCTGCGTTGATGCTTATGAAATTTGCCGCGTATAAATTAACGCCTGCTTTTCTCAAGAGTAAAAATATAACGCTGTCAAGCGCGGCGCAGCATGAACCGATAATGCCGTATAGCGTTATCTCTTTTATCAACAATAAATGCGGTGAAAACAGCGTTTTTATTTTTATCTGTTCCGCCAATTCCAGCGCCCGCTCAATCACAGCATCCATGTTGTAATACTTGTATTCGGCAAGTCTTCCGCAAAGATAAAAACACGGAAAGCCGCTTAAATCATGCGCGTATTTCTCGTAAACCGCCTTACTCTCGCTGTTAATGACAGGATAAAACGGTTCACGCACAGCTTCCGGCTCATACACACTGGGATACTCTTTTAGTATCAGCGTTTTTTCGCTTGTATCTTTTGCAGGAGACGTAAAGTGTTTGAATTCGGTAATGCGCGTCCATTTTTCATCGTTTGGGTAATTGACCACCGAAGCACGCTGGTATTCCGGTTTTTCGTGTTTTTCAAAAACCAAATCAAGAGAGCGGTATGGAAGCCTTCCGTATTTGTAATCAAGTAATTCATCAACTGCCCCGGTAAAAAATACTATCCCTCGGTATTCCCTGTCTTCAAAAAATATTTTTCGGCTGTCAAAATCAAGGCGTATTTTGTCCTTCGCATTTGTATTAAGAAGAACGCTAATATTTTTATGGTCTACCAAATTATTGAATAATTTGGTATATCCTTCGAGCGGCATCATTTGAATAAAATCTGAAAAATAACGGTCGTCGTAACCTGTTACGACGGGTACCCGGTTTATTGTGGAAGGTTCTATTTTATCAATGCTCACGCCCCATTGCTTGGCGGTATAACCCGCAAATACTTTTTCATATACATATTTTCCAAAATGCTTTAGCTCTTCGTCATGGTGGTTCAGCAGACCAAAAATCGAAATGGTTTTGTTTTCCCCAAAGACCCGCGATAGTTTTGCTTTGAGTTTGTCAGCCTCAGCGCAGTCAAAAAGCGTATCAATGGCAGTGAAGTTAAACGGTATTGGAACAAGTTTACCCTCTATCTTTCCCATAACTCTATGTTCATATTTAAACCACTGAGAAAAACGTTTTAGAAAATCGAAAACCTTTGGCATGTTCGTGTGAAAAATATGCGGCCCGTAAGTATGAACTAAAATATTTTCAACATATTTGTCTGCCATATTGCCGCCGACAGCGGTTCGTTTTTCGATAACAAGTATTTTCTTTCCTGTTTCCGCTAAACAGCGGGCGAACACCGCACCCGCAAAACCTGCCCCAACTACAACGGCATCATGTTTTTGTGTTTCCATGTTGTTAGTTCCTTTTAAGTTGAGTACCCCGAACCTCTGGGGCGGTGATTTTTATTGTATTCCTGCCAATAAATTCCTTAGACGGCGGATCATTGTCTAAAGACAGCAGCCTGTTTTGATAAAATAACGGGGCATCAGCGCACCTAATTGGGTAAATTTTACCCGTATAAAGCCTTACTTGAGATTTTTGAACAGAGATTTGATAAGGAAGGGTAAGTTTTGCTGTTTTATAAGCTAGACATACTACACGGTTCTGTGTATAATATGACCCGCAAGCCCGCAAGCCCGCAAGCCCGCAAGCCCGCAAGCCCGCAAGCCCGC
>JAITHZ010000372.1 GCA_031279795.1 Bacteroidales bacterium | reverse complement strand
GGGCAGTTCGATTTTTGGATACAGATATGGGGAGTGAAAGTTCTTTGCGACTTTTGGGATTTGCAGGTAAATACCGACAATCAAATTCTTGACATGGATTTTGAGAGTGTACAAACGCTGGGGCTAGTGGCGGATGTAGATAAAATTAAGGAAACGGTGAGCGAAGTAACGGATGCGGCAAGCGAACTGGCAGAAATCGTAACCGGCGGCAATGAAAACACCCGCGACGGCTCGTTAGATACCGATATAAATTACGACGGCACAATCCCTGATAATGCAGATTTTGTTTTGGACTCAGAAAGTGGAACACTAACGATTAATGACAGCGACGGAAATGTAATTGGCGAAATATCAGTTCCAAAAGATGAAGACGGAAATCCCCAACTTCCATGTACCGTTCAGGACAGCAACGGTAATGCATATCAATTGGACAAGAGCGAAACTGGCGGTAATAATCTGACACCCACGTCTATAGGTAAGCAGGAAGCGCCCCTTACCTCCAGCGGTTTCAATCCCACTCAACTTTCGGAAAAAGCCGCCGTTACATTTGAAAAAGGAAATGGAAAACAGGCATTTGACCAGTGGCAATCGGCTTACGGAAAAAACAGCGACCTGAAAAAACGATTCGACTATCTGACTGACAGTTATTATGCGGCGTGGAAATTCTTGGCAGTGGGCAGCAGCGACAAAATTAGTGCAACCATAGATATAAAGGACAACAGCATTTCGCCCGAAAAAGTGATTTTCCAAACGCCGCAAGGCCGCCGTTTTGAGGCAAAACGCAACGAAAACAAGTATGAATTAACCCTTGCCTCCGGACAGGAAAACGACGTACAGGAAATTTACGCGCTTTACCCGATAGAAAATGGCAAGTACCTGACATTTGGGAAATTGAATGTTGTAAGTTATAATTCACAGCACATTCCGATAATAGTTGTGCAAGTCAATACACAGGTAGAAAAAAGCGCCATTGAAAGCCGTCTTCAAGAAATTTATGCTCCTGTTGGAATAACTTTCGATGTGAAACTCGAACAATTCAGTTACAGCGATACCGAAAATTTCTTCGAAAAAACATCGGGCGTCTGGCACACTTACAACGAGAAGATGCGGAAGTTGACCGATGCCTACCAAGCTGCGAATCCGAACCTTAGCAATAAAACAGCCATAATTTTCCTGTTGAACGAGAGTGGCGAGCGTCGTCCTGAGGCCGGCGGCTTTATGCCGAAAGGCAAGCAGTGGGGCTTTGTGTTCCGTAATGGCCAGAACGACACGCAAATAGCGACAAGTATCGCCCACGAGTTAGGACACGGACGCTGGCGATTCAGTCATACGTTCGACTATTCGGGATTGGACAGCAACGACCTGACTGACAATCTGATGAATTATTCCGGCGGCACGCAACTGACCAAACTGCAATGGGAATTGATTTCTTATCCGGCATGGGTTAGCAATCCGTTTGAGGGCGATGAAAAAGGAATGATAACATCAAAATCATTTTATTGGACGCCATCAGGACACATTATATATATAGATAATCCGCAAACAGGAATAACAGATTTTTCAGTACCCAATGGAACGCTGTACGGATTTTACAGCAATGATGTTAAGTATACAGCTGATATAAAGGATAATAAGTTCTACGGATATAAAACCGAAGAAGGTGTATCCTACAATGATGGCACAACGGAAAAATTTGTTGCAAATACAGATAAGGTAAGTGTTATTTCCAGAATTTACGATGGCTGCACGCTTACCGAATACATGAATCAGGCGCCCCCAAGCGAAGCCTTTCCGCTTCCCGATGCCTCGCAAGGATTGCCTCTGGCAGGCAATCCGTACTTCTTGATGAAGGGCGTAAAGATAAAAGATTATGATTTGTGCAGCAATAGCCTGACAAGTCCTTATTTTGAAATAACCCGTCTTGAGCTTCCATTGGGACTTCATAAAAATTATCTTGACGACAAAGAAATCAAAGATGCAAACATTCAAAACTCTGTATCACAGCTAAATACGCTTATAAAAAAGGACAAATCAGCCTACCCTTACAGCACAGAAATGGTCAGAGATGATTTGCGTATGATTTCGATAGGTGAAAACGTTTCTGCTGAAAGCGAAAATTTATACCGCTTAGACCACCGTCTGGTATATCTGGCCGATTATTCGGCACAGAAGCGAGATCCGATTAACATTTATGTTGTATATACCAGCGTAGATTTTGTGCTTGGTGGTAACTGGAATGAATATGCCAAAAAAGTTTACGAAGCCAGCAACCTAAAAAACGAAAACGCCATTCTCATTACAGTTCCGGTTTATTCAGCCGATAATACGGTTGATGCCACACATTATTCTGTACGTCACTATATGCCAGGAATTTACAGTAAAGGAATTACGATAAACACACAGGATATAGGCAGGATAAAAGCAACGACCGAACGGATGGATCCTTCGGCTGTGAAAAAATATGAAACGATAACCGCACCGCAAGTCGAAGAATTTATTTCCAGGATTTACATACATACCCACAAGCCCTATGTAATCTATCTGGGCTTGCGGTATGCCGACGGAACAATTGAGCCTAAGACCGTTGCAAGTGATAAAAATACGCCCGGATACAATTTTGTAAAAACAGTACTGCTGAAAAGTAACCGGTATGTCAATGAAATGAGCAAACTCCAAGATCCGGGTTTACTTCCCGAAGGATATCCTGTTGGCTGGATAGACCAAAGTTTGGAAACAGACCGCGAAAGCAGACTGCTGGAATATGAACTGGAGCGCGCCGAAATACTGGAACGTTCCACTCAAGGCGGAGAATCCGATTGGGAAATTGTACCCAACTCCATTGAATTTAAGGAAAAGATGTTGGACGAACTCACTGCCAATAAATATATTACGGGCTATGCTTTCAAAGAAGGCTTTGAGCAGTGGAAAAAAGACTTGGCCGTAGTTTACGGAGGGACAGACAAAGAACCGCCAGTTTATGATTTTCCCCAAACTTACAACAAAGCCCATTGGAGTACGCTCGACCCTGCCATATACGGAGTGATAGACATAACCTCCATAATAGCCTCATTTGCAAGCGTCGACGCCATTCCGGAAGCCATCGGTCTGATGTATGCCACATCACGAAGCGACGCACTTAGTGCAACCCTGTACAGTTCGGCCATTGTGTTGCCAGTAGTTGCCGGTGGCGAATTACGTATAGGACAGGGAGTTGCAGCCAAACTGACCAATGATTCCAAGATATTTTTCCGTGGACTTGTCTATTCGTTAAATACAGAAGGAAAACTTACGAAACTTTCTACATCGTATACAAGAGGACGAGTATTGGAATTTTTCAACCTGTCGGATAATGCCGTTTCGCCAGCAGAAGTGGATAATTTTGTGAAGGCGTTCAGGGATAAGAAAATATCGAATTCTCAACTAAAAGAAATACTGAACGAGGCGGATGAAGCGGCGAGAGCAGCCAAATTAAGGAATACAGGAAAACTAATCGAAAATTTGGATGAAGCACAAACCCTTCTCCGCGCCAAATACGGACAGCAACTTATTGACGATTTTGCCAATAATTCGGAAATGCTGCTGCGGCTGGCCAATGAAGAAAAATTGGCGGAAGCGTGGAATACATTGTATAAAGCGGAACGGAGCATTTTAAGGAAGAATCCGGAAGCGTTGGAAGCATTCGCAAAAGTAGCTAAAAACGCAAAACTGAAACAGCTAGGATTTACTGACGAACTGCTGGCGAAAGTACACGCAAGTACGCTGGACGCTGGAGATTTCAAAACCATTCTCAATGATTTGGATAATTTTGGCCATAAACTGGCACAAAATCCAACC
>JAITHZ010000353.1 GCA_031279795.1 Bacteroidales bacterium | reverse complement strand
CAAAAGAATTGCTGCTTTATCCCGACTGGGGATTGAAAAACTATGAATTTACCGCCAAAGTAGATAAACGAATGACCGAACGCAATACCTGGCAGGGCAAATTGTTTACTTGAGTAATTGATTCTTTTCACACATTCTTTCGGATGTTCAGTATCCTTAATAACGATAATAACGATGTTGGAATGTTGAAATTTTTGTTGTATTTTTGTCGCCTAACATATTTTTAGCCATTATTAGCACTTTATTTAACCATGAGACGATTACCGATTTATTTTTTGACTGATGTCTCCGAATCAATGATTGGAGAACCGATCGAATTTGTGCAGGATGGTATGGGAACCATCATAAAGGAATTACGTACAGACCCTTATGCGCTGGAAACCGTTTGGATTTCGGTGATTGCATTTGCAGGTCAGCCCAAAACCATTGCTCCGTTGCAGGAAGTGATAAGTTTTTATCCGCCTAAATTTCCAGTAGGAAGTGGCACTTCGCTGTGTAACGGCTTGGGGCATTTGATGTACGAACTGCGAAAAAACCTGGTGAAAACTACCTCCGAACAAAAAGGCGACTGGAAACCAATTGTTTTCCTCTTTACCGACGGTGTTCCTACCGACAGTCCCAGTGATTTGCAAGCAGTTATTTCCGAATGGAAACAAAACTGGCAACGTAGCGCCAATCTCGTGGTTGTGTCTTTCGGCAAAAATACAAACACAACAATTCTCGGCGAACTCACTGAAAATGTACTGTTTTTTGACAATGCCGACGCAAACGCCTACAAACAGTTTTTCAAGTGGGTAACTGCTTCCATCAAAACCAGCAGTTTGAGTGTGGAAAACAATTCCTCAGGCTTTGAACTGGCTCGCTTCGACGATATCGTCACCAAAATTGACTTGTCGAAAGAAAGCCGAAAACCAGTTATTGATGATAATTTCGTGGTACTGGCCGCTAAATGCCAGAATACCAAACAACCTTATTTGATTAAATACCGGAAAAACGTTTTTGAAGACAATTATGGAGAATTGGGCTTAAATTATCGTTTAGTAGGCGCCTACAAAGTAGACAACACCTATTTCGAAATGTCGGACGAAAATGCCACCGATATGAAAATCAGCACCGACAAGTTAGAAGGCGCACCAGCCTGTCCGTGTTGCGGCAACCAGTACGGATTTGCATACGACGAAACTTGCGGGAAAATTCACTGCATCGGCAACGAAAAAATAAGCACTTGCCCATGGTGCGGCAACAAGGCTCAATATGGTTTTGGCGGTGGAGGATTTGATGTCAACAGAACAAGAGGATAGGTTTATGACTGCACTCGAAAATATTTTGTCAGATATTATTGGTACTGACGAAAATCTAATCAACGATTTTAGTGCAACAAACGAGGCAAAAATCAAGGATTTCTTTCAGAATCTCTGGAAAGAATATCAGATGCAAATTTCCTTGTCAGAAACAGCACAGGACGTTGAAATAGCAACTCCCATAGCCGAAACCGAACCAGAAGCGGAAACTGTAACAGAAAATTTGACAGAAAATGCTGAAAATACCGATAATACTGAAAATACTGAAAATCAACACAAAAATATGCTGATAAAATTTGATACGAATCCCGAATACAACAGAGAAAATGCTGTACACGAAGCATTGGCTGTTCAGATTAAAGATAAACAGATTACTTTTCAAAACGGGAAAGTAAATCAAGATTATTGTTTGGATTTTGATATTGAAAAACTGGGAATACCAGAAATTGCCGAAGTTTACTTTAAAGGGCTGGAAGGCATTGGATTACAGTATTTACCAGAAGAAAAAAAGATAAAAGGCGTGCCAATACTGGCTGGCGACCACCGGATTGAAATGCAGTTCAAGCGAAAAGACTGGGTTGAAGGAAAACCGCTCATATCGCGCGAGGTGGTATTGATAGTCAATCCCGATGCCAAATCGTTGTGGAAAAATATTCCTACTCCAAAAGACATCGAATACTACAAAGACGACAGCGCCTGCCAATTTCCCAAAATTTCATCAAAAGACATTGAAGGAAAGGATGTTGTGCATAAAAACATGGTAGCAGCCAGCCAGCGCGGACGTTCGCATGCACTTGAAGGCAAACCGCGCGACGACGATTTTGCATTGCATTTCGATGAAGAGACAGCTTGCCACATCATGATTGTTGCCGATGGAGCCGGTTCAGCCAACTATTCACGGCGAGGTTCAGAAATCGCTTGCAATACATCAATGAAAATTTGCAAAGAAAAATTATTATCTCACAAGGATGATTTCATCAAAAACAGCACATCCGAAAACAAAAATGAAATTGGAAAAATTCTGCAGGATATAATCAGTCATGCCGTTTTTGAATCCTATAAGGCTATCGAAAAGGAAGCACAGGAAAAAAATACCTTAGTGAAAGATTTTGCAACTACACTGCTGGTGGCTATTTGCCGGAAATTCGACTATGGCTGGTTTATTGCCGCCTGGTGGGTAGGCGACGGCGGCATTGGCGTTTATCGAAAAGATCCTCAATATCTGAAAGTTATGGGAGAACCCGATGGTGGTGAATTTGCCGGACAAACCCGTTTTCTGACAATGCCTGAAATCATTCGGAACGAGTTGTACAGCAGGATGAAATATGATGTAGTTGAAGACTTTACGGCTTTAATCCTTATGACAGATGGCATCACCGACCCGAAATTTGAAACCGATGCAAACCTCAAACGTATCGAAAAATGGCATGCGCTGTGGGACGATTTAAATGGAAACAATGACGATAAAGCATTCATAGATTTTTCGGACGACGAACTGGCTGCCGGACAGTTATTGAAATGGCTGGACTTTTGGTCGCCCGGCAATCACGACGACCGAACTATCGCAATACTCTTTTAACATTATGGCAAATACGATTAAAATAACAGCAACAGACGGTTCGCCCGTCGAATTTGTGAATACCATCATTGGCGCTGGCGGAATGAAAGACGTTTATTTCAGCCCCGACAAATCATACGTTGTAGCTTTTTTTCGCGACAAACAAG
>JAITHZ010000270.1 GCA_031279795.1 Bacteroidales bacterium | reverse complement strand
AAAATTGATTCAGTGAGTCTGCTGCGTCATTTTAACAAAAATAAAAAAATTCGGTGAACATGTTGAATAAAGAAGGAAATAAATATACTGTCATTTATGCTGCTGTGATGGTGATAATTGTCGCTATGGCGCTGGCATTCACAGCTGAGACGCTGCGGGAACGACAAAACCGCAATGCCGAAATCGACAAAAAAATGCAATTGTTGCGTTCCATTAAGGTGGCGTCAACGGCCAATAACGCCGAAGAATTGTTTCGTACCTACATAACTTCTTCGTACATAATTACATCGGCTGGAGAACGTACCGATGGTGATGCTTTTTCCATTAACAGAGAAATCGAAAAGGAAGTGCGCAAACCTGCAAATGAACGGAAATTGCCAGTGTATGAGGCAACAGTAGATGGAACAAAAAAATACATCATACCGCTGTATGGAGCAGGACTTTGGGGTCCTGTCTGGGGGTATGTTTCCCTGAACAGCGACCGAAATACGGTTTATGGGGCTACTTTTGGACATAAAGGCGAAACACCCGGACTGGGAGCGGAAATCGAAACCGAATCATTCAGTTCGCGTTTTTCGGGGAAACACTTGCTGCGTGATGGAAAATTTACCTCAATTGCTGTAGTAAAATCCGGACAAACTCAAGGAGACGTCGATTGTGTCGATGGCATTTCGGGCGGAACCATTACAAGTCAGGGCGTAAGCGCCATGCTGAAAAACTGCCTGCAACCTTATGAAGCATTTTTAAAAGTTGAAAATTGAATTTTCATAAAATTGGGAAATGCTTACAGCATTACTAATGAGTTTTTCTGCTGTTTGCATAACCCAATATTTATATGACAAGGCGAATCAATTCCAACATATTTCCTGAAGCATGTTTTTGAAAACCAAATCCGTACTGGAATATATACTGGCACTGCCCGGCGTGAGATAATTGTGAATAGCCGATTTTAACTCCTCAAACTCCTGCATGTTAAAGCATATATGCATCGAATTGCTGTTTCCAAGAGGAAGGATGATGCCTTTGCTGAACCCTTTTTTGTGATTGAGATCGGCGTAATATGCTGCATCAATCGAATCAAGAACTTCCAGATAGTTCTGCAGGTGACGCTTCGAAGCAAAATGAATTTGCGTGTTTCCGATTTCAAGGTGTATTCTTGAACAATGATTGCATTTGAAAACTCTCATTTGTCAAGTTCCTGTTTGAGTTGCGCAGTCCAAACTTCGATACGGCTCTCTGTCAGATTACTCTCGTTGTCCTCGTCAAGAACCAAACCTACGAACTGATTGTTTACAACGGCTTCGGAACTGTCGAAACTGTAACCGTCGGTGGCGCTGAATCCTGTTACGGACGTTTTGTCCTTGACTTCATGGTAGATTTTACCAATAGCGTCACAAAATGTATCGGGATACGACAACGAATCGCCACACCCGAACAAAGCAATCTTTTTCCCAGTCAGATCGGCAGAAGCGACAGTTGTGATGAAGTCTTCCCAGTCGTCCTGCAAGTCGCCCAGCCCCCAGGTGGAAGTTCCGAATAGCAGGAAGTCGTAAATCGACAAGTCAGACGCGCTGGATTTGCCGACGTCATAAATGTCACCGGCGCCAACATTTAATTTTTTTGCAATGCGTTGAGCAACCTGTTGTGTGTTGCCACCGGATGAACCGTAAAAAATTCCAATTTTACTCATGATTATTTTATCTGATATTATTTTATAATTTTGACGGAACAAAGTTCTCGCTTTTATCAAAACAAAACAATCCTTATTTCTTATGATTTTTATCATTAAAAACAATCAATATCAACCAGAATAATCATCCAACATCACAGTTCTGCGATAAGTCGCTGATTTATTTCATAAAAAAAATAAAAAGATAGAATAATAACCAATTATATGCAATTTATTTCTTGTTTCTTTGTATTTTTGCCAACAATTTAAGTGAGCATATGAATATTCGTGTAGGATTTGGGTACGATGCACATCGTTTAGTTAAAGGACGGGAACTTTGGCTGGGAGGCGTTCAGTTGGAACATGCACTGGGTCTGGAAGGACATTCCGACGCCGATGTATTGATTCATGCAGTTTGCGACGCGCTGCTGGGCGCTGCTAACATGCGCGACATCGGGTTTCATTTTCCCGATACAGATGAAGAATTTAAAAACATCGACAGTAAAATCCTTCTCAAGAAAACGGTAGAATTATTAGCAACAAAATCCTACAAAGTGGGAAATATAGATTCCACCATTTGTGCCGAACGTCCAAAAATAAATCCGCATATTTCTGACATGCAACAAGTGCTGTCGATTTTGATGGAAATTTCCCCTGACGATATTTCAATTAAAGCCACTACAAACGAAAAACTCGGATTCACTGGCAGAGAAGAAGGTATTGCCGCTTATGCTACAGTCCTTATTTACAGAGATAAATAAAAATATTGTCTATTTGTTTGTATTTTAAATGGTTTTGATTTACTTTTGCACCTTTAAAACCAGACGCTTTTCTGTGTCGGTCATTTTTTGCAATCATTTACAAATTAACTAAATAACACTTAACTTGAATATCTATGTGGCTATTTAAATCTTCAATTGGAAAGAAACTGATAATGAGCATTTCAGGAATCTTTCTTATTCTTTTTCTAACCTTTCACATGGGCATGAACGTTACGGCTATTTTCTCGGAAGAGGCTTATAACGGGATATGTGAATTGTTGGGCGTCAACTGGTATGCCATTGTCGGAACACTTGTTTTGGCGTCTGGTTTTCTGGTTCATGTCATTTTTGCATTTTTGCTGACGCTTCAAAATCGTAAAGCACGTGGAAATAAGCGCTATGTTCATTCAAAGGCGCCTGCAGGTGTGGAATTTGCGTCGCAAAACATGCTGGTACTGGGCTTGATTGTTTGTATGGGACTTTTGTTGCACTTTGCACAATTCTGGTACAACATGCAATTTGCCGAACTGATTGGAAATCATTCAAATAACCTCATCGGAAGCCCTTCCGACGGCGCAGCTTTCATCAAGCACTGGTTTTCAATTCCATGGGTATGTGCTGCTTATCTGGTCTGGTTTGCTGCATTGTGGTTCCATTTGACACACGGTTTCTGGAGCGCGCTGCAAACACTGGGATGGAACAATGCCATTTGGATTAACCGCCTGAAATGTATTTCCAACATTTTCGCAACCGTCATTTTTGGCGGATTTGCCAGCGTTGTCATTGTATTTTATTTCAAGAGTTTAGTATAAATAAGAAAATCATTCATTATGAACGTTATAAATTCAAAAACTCCGCAAGGGCCATTGTCCGAAAAATGGAAGGAATACAAATCCCACCAAAAATTAGTGAATCCCGCCAACAAGCGACGGCTTGATGTCATCGTCGTAGGAACCGGTCTGGCGGGCGGCGCAGCTGCGGCTTCATTAGGCGAGCTTGGATTCAATGTACTGAATTTCTGTATTCAGGATTCTCCCCGTCGCGCACATTCCCTTGCAGCTCAGGGAGGTATCAATGCAGCTAAGAACTACCAAAACGACGGCGACAGCATTTACCGTTTGTTCTACGACACAATCAAAGGAGGCGATTACCGCGCTCGGGAAGCCAACGTTTACCGTCTTGCCGAAGTTTCGGGAAATATCATTGACCAGTGCGTGGCACAAGGCGTGCCGTTTGCTCGCGAATATGGCGGGCTGCTTGATAACCGTTCGTTTGGCGGCGCTCAGGTTTCGCGTACTTTCTACGCCAAAGGTCAAACAGGACAGCAATTACTGCTGGGCGCTTATTCGGCGTTAAGCCGTCAGATACAGAAGGGTACAGTGAAACTGTTTGCCCGTCACGAGATGCTTGATCTGGTACTCATCGACGGACGGGCACGCGGCATTATTGCCCGCAATCTGGTTACCGGAAAAATCGAACGTTTTGCAGCTCATGCCGTTGTCATTGCTACCGGCGGTTATGGAAACACCTTTTTCCTTTCTACCAACGCCATGGGATCGAACGGTTCTGCTGCTTGGCAGTGCTATAAAAAAGGCGCTTATTTTGCCAATCCATGTTTTGCCCAAATTCACCCTACATGCATTCCGGTTCACGGAGAATTTCAGTCGAAACTGACACTGATGTCGGAATCCCTCCGCAACGACGGACGAATCTGGGTGCCAAAACATAAAGCCGACGCTGAAGCTGTCCGCGCTGGAAAACTCAAACCAACTGACATCAAGGAAGAAGATCGCGACTACTATCTCGAACGCCGCTATCCGGCATTCGGAAATCTCGTGCCGCGAGACGTCGCCTCCCGCGCCGCCAAAGAACGCTGCGACGCCGGATATGGCGTAGGAACTACCGGACTGGCCGTTTATCTGGACTTTTCCGACGCCATCAACCGACTGGGATTGAAAACAGTGGAAGCACGATATGGAAACCTTTTCCAAATGTACGAAAAAAGTGTAGACGAAAATCCATACAAAACTCCTATGATGATTTACCCTGCCATTCACTATACAATGGGCGGAATATGGGTGGATTACGAATTGCAAACTTCAATTCCGGGTTTGTTTGCTGCCGGAGAAGCCAACTTCTCCGACCACGGCGCAAACCGTCTTGGCGCTTCGGCTTTGATGCAGGGACTGGCTGACGGTTATTTTGTGTTGCCCTATACGATCCAAAACTATTTGGCCGACCAAATCCAAGTGCCACGCTTTACCACAGACCGTCAGGAATTTGACACTGCCGAGAATGCAGTGAACGACAAGATTCAAAAACTGATCAATATAAAAGGAAAACGTTCGGTTGATTCGATTCACAAAGAACTGGGGTTAGCAATGTGGGATTTCGTTGGAATGGGACGCACAAAGTTCGGACTCCGTGAAGCTCTGGCAAAAATTGCAGAAATAAAAAGAGAATTTTGGTCGAATGTGCGTATACCCGGTAGCGGCTCAGACCAAAACACGGAACTGGAAAAGGCCTTGCGCTTAGCTGACTTTATTGAAATAGGCGAACTGATGGCTCGTGACGCTCTGTACCGCGAAGAATCATGCGGCGGACATTTCCGTGAAGAATACCAAACCGAAGATGGCGAAGCGTTGAGAAAAGACGACAAGTTTTCGTACGTGGCCTGCTGGCGTTATACAGGCGAAGACATGGAGCCGGAATTACTCAAGGAAGAACTTGCCTATGAATACATTAAAGTTCAACAGCGGAATTACAAAGAATAAGAACCCTTTAAAGAGAAAAATATGGAAAAGACAATCAACATAACACTGAAAGTGTGGAAACAGCGAAACCCGAAAAGTCAGGGCGCTTTCGAAACATATACGTTGAACAATATCTCCATCGACAGTTCATTCCTTGAAATGCTGGATATTCTGAACGAACAGTTGATAAACGAAGGAAAAGAACCTGTGGTTTTCGACCACGACTGCCGCGAAGGAATCTGCGGAATGTGCAGCCTGTTTATCAACGGACGTCCGCATGGCCCCGACGATGACGTAACAACCTGCCAGTTGCACATGCGCAAGTTTCACGATGGAGAGACAATCACAGTAGAGCCTTGGCGTTCGGCAGCTTTCCCTGTCATTCGCGATTTGATGGTTGACCGGAATGCTTTCGATAAAATTATTCAAGCCGGCGGTTATGTATCCGTTAATACCGGAGGAGTACCCGACGCTAACGCTATTCCCATACCAAAAGACAAAGCCGACGCCGCGATGGACGCCGCTTCATGCATCGGTTGCGGCGCATGTGTAGCTGCCTGCAAAAACGGTTCGGCCATGCTGTTCGTATCGGCAAAAGTAAGCCAGTTGGCGCTATTGCCGCAAGGAAGAATAGAAACAGCCAAGCGTGCGAAGGCAATGATCGCCAAAATGGATGAATTGGGCTTCGGCAACTGTACCAACACCGGCGCTTGTGAAGCCGAATGTCCCAAAAATGTGTCAATCAGCAATATTGCCCGCTTGAACCGCGAATTTTTGTTTGCAAAACTGAAAGATTGAGCCGTACTAAAATTACAAAAAACAGGCAAAGAAGCATAAAAACGATTTTGCATCTTTGCCTGTTTTCTTTTGTCCTGATTTGTCCTGACCTTTTGCTCCAAATTGAATTTAATCCTGTGAGAATCGAATATTCGCAAGCAAAAAATATGACTAAGGGGATTATGCGATTTTTAGGGGCTAAAAAAACTCTGGTACATTCATTATCAAAGTCAGGAATAATGAGAGCTACATTCATAATAAAAAAATTGCCGGAGGAGTGATTGAACTCTTCCGGCAATTTCCAAAACCTTATTTTTCCAAGCCCCTTAGGGATGCCAAATAAACAAAATAGAACAGTTTTGGAAAAGCAAGTCCCTGCAGGGACGACACTTTATTAACCGTATGCTTTAGCTTACGGCAGAGACGATCGCCTCCTGTCCGAAGTCCCGCACGGGACGGTACTTGAAATCGACGATACGAAGTGCCGTCCCTGCGGGACTTGGAGAGGGGGCCGTCCGTAGTCCGTACACTGAAGTGTACGGTTAATAAAGTGTCGTCCCTGTGGGACTTGCTTTTCCAAGTTATTAATTCTTTATTCCTTAGTAGCTCGGTCAGCATATATCCACCCTTATTCCCTTATTATCAATTAGAAAAATAATGTCAGTTCGCTTCGTTGAAGGTCATGATTTAACCGACATAACCACAAATAAAAAACGGAAAATTCTCAATAAAAGAATTTTCCGTTGTGGGGCGGTGGCGAATATTTTTATTTGAACGATTCCGAATGTACCGTTTCATAGTAAGCCTCCAGTTTTTTAATAAATCCGATAATATTATGTCTGTCTCTAACGTATTCAAATGCATTGTGTCGTATCTGTTTTTGCAAATCGACATTATTTATGAGTTTCGATATTGTTTCGACATATTCATCTGTCGTAAGGCAGGCGAATCCATTTTCGTTGTTTTTCACAACGTCGTTGCATCCATCGCATTTGCTCGTAATACACGGAACACCATACGACATGGCTTCCAAAAGCGATAGTGGCAAACCTTCAAAAATAGAGGGCAAAATGAAGATGTCCAATGAATTTAAATATTGTTTCGACGTCGATTCGTCTCCCCAATCCATGATATGAAAATTATTGTCCATGTTATATTCGTGAATCAGCGCAACGGTTTTGTCTTTTAATTCGTCATTTAACCCTGCTCCCAAAATGGAAAATTCCGCACTGTGGTGCTTTTGTAGAATGTGGCGGGCAATTTCAACCAGCAACAAAGGATTTTTTTGATGTGTTAGACGTGAAATAGTGCCTATTTTTACACTCGAACAAGCGTCGAATGTTTTCCGGTTTTCCAAGTGTATGTTGTCGTCAATCGGTATTGCATTAAGCAATGTGTCGATTTTTTCCAGCGGTATGCCCAATTCAACGTTCATTCGCAGTGATTCGGAATAAGAACAACCGAGTATGCGATAGGTAAAACGTTTAGCAATATTTTCCAAAATGAAGAATATAATACGTTTCATACCGGAAAAAGACATATACGATATGCCATGCGGAGTAAAAATACTCTTTTTATGTAAAGAATCTGTTGCTATCCGTCCGATAAACCCTGCTTTCGAACTGTGAAGATGCACTATATCAGGGTCTATCTTTTTGATTAACGTACGGATTTGAAAGAAAGATTTCAAGTCGCGAAATAAATTTCCTCCGCGCGCCATATTCACCTTGTAAAATGGAATATCGTGTTCTTTACAAAAAATCTCAAATCTGTCATTTTGAGGCGCTATGACATATAGTTCAAAACGCTCGTAATTCAACAGGGAAATAATTTGCCGTATGTATATTTCTACCCCTCCGAACGATTGGGTTATGTATAAAAGTTTTATTTTTGCAGACATGAGAACAGTATAATATGATAAGGATTGGTTATGACATTCCGACCCTTTGGAGTGTTTTCCGTAGTACATAATTTTCTCTATATGGCAAGAAAACAAACAGGAATCAAAGTAAGGATGAAAAAGAGAATATTTTTTTAAGAGACTTGTAATTCGATTGAATTCCTAAAAACATTAAAAACAAAACCAAACAATTGATCTCGAAGAGAATCCAACCATGAGATACGCATTGACATTTCTTTCATCGGGATTATTGGGATTTATTATTTGTGTTGACAATATTCTTATAAGTTTGTATTAAAATATTGATATGATTATCGACGGAATATAGATTCTC
>JAITHZ010000223.1 GCA_031279795.1 Bacteroidales bacterium | reverse complement strand
AGCCTGCCAGTCCTCTGTTGTTCAGCGAGCCTGTGTTGCCGTCGCGACCGCCCGCAGCAGGCAAAAAGAGCGTTGCTCCGGTGGTTTTATCTGTAAATAAATATCCATTTATTCCGTTTTGAATTGTCCATTCATTAGTTACGTTTTCACTGTCAAGCAGCGACATAATGTCTTCCCGCGTCGGCAAACTCCAACCCGCAGGACAAGCATGTTGGGCATCTTCCCAAGTGTAATCAACGCCGTATTTTTCTCGTGAAGATACAAATTCTCCGTTTTCCCCAACATTGCGAGTTGACCAATTTACACCGTTGATTATTATGCTTCTTTTGTGAACCGGATGAACTGAAAAACCATTGGTGTAGTAGAAGTGACTGCAAGAAGTATCATAACTAAAAAATTGCAAATAGTATGCCTGATCGCTGCTAAACGGAGTGCTACTCCAATAGTAGCCTGCCAGTCCTCTGTTGTTCAGCGAGCCTGTGTTGCCGTCGCGACCGCCCGCAGCAGGCAAAAAGAGCGTTGCTCCGGTGGTTTTATCTGTAAATAAATATCCATTTACTCCGTTTTGAATTGTCCATTCACTGGTTACGTTTTCACTGTCAAGCAGCGACATAATGTCTTCCCGCGTCGGCAAACTCCAGTCCACAGGACAAACATGTTGGGCTGCATCCCAAGTATAATCAATGCCGCATTTTTCCGGTGAAGATACAAATTCTCCGTTTTCCCCGACATTGCGAGTTGACCAATTTACACCGTTAATTACTACTCCTTTATCGTAAATTTTGTAATTTGGAAGCAGATTTGAAATTTCATCCGCCGTAACAGCCCAACCACTCAAGGGGCCGGTACTGTCAAATAACATTGTAAATTCGGTTGCATAAACCGTCGCATAGTCCGCTGAATAAACAAGTGAATAAGGCTTATTAATTACGTTATTGTCGTAAATATAAATAACGTGACTTCCGTCAGTCTTTTGGGAATAGGAATACGCGACAACAGCATGGTTATATGCAATAGCTATTGGTTCGGGCGTATTTTTTACTTTCTCAACAATCTTTTTATTTGTGTTCATCAGGTTTAAATGTCGCCATTCCGCATTAAGATAATTCTGGAATGCGCCTATATGCGCGTTGTCCTGACAGTGCTGTATGAAATCGGTAACATTTTCCTTCTGCAATTCATAGACTGTTTGTGCATTTGTCTGGAAATAAGACGGGGAAATCTTTCCAACCTTGAAAAGAACAGCTGTCATAGCAAAACCTGTACACCTGCCAGCACCATCATCTCCACCGTAATTCTTAAAATTATATGTATCCTCGAAAAAGACAATACTGCTATCATCAGCTTTTAGCTTGTTACACGATACAACTATACTGAAAGTTAGCAAAAAGCAAAATTGAAAGAAATTGTTTTTTTTCATTTTTTTATCCCTGATTTGTGTCGGGCGCAACTTCTTAGACTTATTCATTGACAAATTCATTTAAGCGCAGCGGTAATTAACTTCTATATTGCGCACAAAAATACAGAAAAAACCGAGATTTAAGAAAAAAATTGAAAATTAACATGAATATGGTTCCTTTCCCACAAACGCCCTTAGATTAGAATTTTAGAAGTGGAAAGAAGAATTGTTATCACAAAAAGCGACTTCAATTTCCATTGAATATCAGGTTGATGATTCAATGATGACATGAATTATTACGAATTACGAGATCTTACGATGTTTATTATTCTGGAACCCTTAGATTAGAAAAATTGGAAAAATCTGCAGATTGGTCGTTCTGCTTCAATTTAACTTGTTGTTGTAAATGTTGTAAATATTAATTTTTGCAGCATTGAAATCTGGACGATTTGCTGGAAGCCTGTTTGCAAAGAGGATGAAAATAATTTTGTTATTTTTGCAGAAAAAAAAAGAAAAACACCGCTATTAGAAAAAAAATTTTTAACTTTGTGCCTTCTTTCAAAAATGGATGAAAAGGAAACAAAACTGAATAAATTACAACATTATTGACAGATATAACTCAAAAAAGACAGAAAATGGCTCAACAAGAGGACGTTTTTAAAAAGTTGATTTCTCACTGCAAGGAATACGGATTTGTATTTCCATCAAGTGATATTTACGACGGATTGGGCGCTGTTTACGATTATGGACAAAACGGCGTGGAACTGAAAAACAATATAAAAAGGTATTGGTGGGACAGTATGGTGCTGCTTCATGAAAATGTTGTTGGCATTGACTCTGCCATTTTCATGCATCCGACCGTATGGAAAGCCTCCGGACATGTGGATGCGTTCAACGACCCGCTGATTGACAACAAAGACAGCAAAAAGCGCTACCGTGCCGATGTGCTGATAGAGGAACTGCTGGCGAAATACGACGATAAAATTGAAAAAGAAGTCGAAAAAGCAGCCAAACGCTTTGGTGACAGCTTCGATGAAACAACATTCAGGGAAACAAATGCACGAACGCTTGAAAACCAGGCAAAACGTGACGAAATCCATGCACGGTTTGTGAAAGCCTTGAATGAAAGTGATTTAAATGAATTACGACAAATCATTGTAGATTACGAAGTTGTTTGCCCGATTAGCGGGACAAAAAACTGGACAGAAGTGCGCCAGTTCAACCTCATGTTTTCAACCGAAATGGGTTCTACATCCGATGGCGCTACAAAAGTATATCTTCGACCGGAAACTGCACAAGGAATCTTTGTCAATTTTTTGAACGTACAGAAAACCGGACGAATGAAAATTCCCTTTGGTATTGCCCAAATTGGAAAAGCGTTCAGAAACGAAATCGTTGCTCGGCAGTTTATTTTTCGCATGCGAGAATTTGAACAAATGGAAATGCAGTTTTTTGTACGTCCGGGCGAAGAACTCGAATGGTTCGCCAAATGGAAAGAAATTCGCATGAAATGGCATAAAGCGCTCGGTCTCGGAGACCATAAATACCGTTTTCACGACCACGACAAACTGGCGCATTACGCCAACGCCGCTACCGATATCGAATTTGAAATGCCCTTCGGATTTAAGGAAGTAGAAGGCATTCATTCACGCACGGATTTCGATTTGGGCAGTCACGAAAAATATTCCGGAAAAAAATTGCAGTATTTTGATACGGAACTCAATCAATCGTACGTTCCTTATGTGATAGAAACGTCTATTGGCGTCGATCGCATGTTTTTGTCCGTAATGGCCGCGTCCTATTGCGAAGAAACACTCGAAGGAAATGAAACGCGCGTGGTCTTGAAACTGCCACCGCCACTTGCGCCGGTAAAAGTAGCCGTACTGCCGCTGGTAAAAAAAGACGGACTTCCCGAAAAAGCGCAAGAAATTATCCAGACACTGAAATTCGACTTCAAAAGCATGTACGACGAAAAGGACAGTATCGGGAAACGCTACCGCCGTCAGGACGCCATCGGGACGCCATATTGCGTCACAGTTGACCATCAGACGCTCGAAGACAGTACAGTTACTGTTCGCCACCGAGACACCATGCAGCAGGAACGGATTCCTGTTTCCAATCTCTTGCATACTATCTCCCATAAAGTCAGTTTAAAAAGTTTATTTTTATAATTTGTTTTGTATTATGAAGAATATTTATATTCCGTTATTAGTTACTTTTCTCGTCTGCATAGCCTGTAGCAAAGATGACAGCAACACCAGCTGGAAAGATGAAAATGAAGCATTTTTTCACGAGTTGGCGACGAGAAGCGATTTGAATAAAATTGAAGCCGGCAGCAAAGGCGGAGTCATCTATTACCGCGTTATTCAGTCGGGCAGCCCCGATCAGCCTTCGCCGATATACAACGGACATGCAGTGGATGTCTTTTATCGCGGCGTTACACTGTTGGGATTTGACAAACAGCATGACGCGATTGTTTCCGGTAAGGAATTTGATACGACCTTCAAACCGGCAAATCTCACAGGAGTGGATACATACGCACCTGTACGTTTGCAGCTGACAAGCGTCATTGAAGGCTGGCGCGAAGCATTACAGCGCATGAAAAAGGGCGACAAGTGGCAAATCTATATTCCCTGGCAACTGGGATATAAAGACCAGCAACAAAGCGCTATCCCAGCCTATTCGACATTAATATTTGAAATAGAATTAATCAGTATATATGAACTATAACTTTTATTTGTTTTTTCAATTATGTTAAAATCGTACATTTTTCCCAGTGTTTATGAGGCTATAAACAGGGAACTGCCCAATGTTTCGGACAATATCCTGAACGGGATGAGACTTAAATTAAATGATGAGGACTACATTATCGGCAATCTGGCATTGGCAGAGGCCTATAATCCTCACAAAAGTTTTAACGGTTCGCCAACAGAGCTGGAATACAGCATTCTGAGCAAAGCTGGATTGCTGCTTACTCAGCCTAAGCGCGACGAAGAACTGGTACTGACCAGCGGATTTCCGTTTTCGACCTACCAGCTTTTCAGAGAGCAGGCCAAAGAGCAGTTGCAAGGCACGCATACAATCTACTATGATGCGACAACTTTTGGCGGCAATCCAAACTCAAAAAGAGACATTAACATCAGTAAAGTAGAAATCGTACCCGAAATAGTTGGCTGTATCACTGCCATCAGGGAAGGCGAATTGCAGGAGAAAGACAATTTCTTCGTTGTAAGTCTGGGGTACGGAACGTGCGAAGCTGTTGTCAGCACGCGCGCAGGTATCATCAACCGTTCGTCAGTCAGCACTAAGGGAATTCGTCATGCTGTAAACATCATGACAAACGAGTTGTCGAAAAATCTGTATCTGAACCTGAAAACGGAGCACCAATTAGATGTTGCGTTCCAGAGCGGAAATATCACCGTGAACAGAGTTAGCCGCAATCTTGGCGAAATCCGTGAACGCGCTTTGAAGACTTACTACAAGGACATCATTTCGCCGTCGTTACGTGCAGCTTTTTTGGACGATGACTTCAACAAGTGCAAAAAAATGTTTCTGGTAGGCGGCGGTTCCTTATATACCGAGCTGTTCGACTGCTTCAGGGAAGAGTTTAATGGCATTGTATCCGTCGAAACTTATCCGGAACCGGAAAAATGCGCCTCTCACGGATATTGCATCAATTCCAAGCAACGCATTGCTGGCGCCTTCAAATCGGCAAAAGGCAGCGGCGGAAGCTACGACGACGATGTAGCCCTTACGCGCAATCCGCAATTGGCTGTCGGATTAGACCTGGGAAATGCAAATACCTGTGTTACAATATACAGAAACGAAGATTGACCCATTGTATTCAGAAGTTAACAAAGGCGTAACGATTTATTCGTTGCGCCTTTGTTTTAGGAATGCGAGATTACTCTGCCTATTTATATCATGAATCAAAAATTACGGGGACTTTGCGAGGTTTTCGTAATTCGTAATTCGTAATTTTTAATTCGTAATTCTCAACTCGTTTACCTTTAAAAGTTTTGCCTTTGCCGATTCTGTCAGAGGAGAACGTGTTTGATTATTGACTGAAACACGGCTGCTGCGCAGATTGCTGCTGTTTAAAGAAAATTCTAATACCTTTGTTGCTCCATCAAGAGAGTCGTCTATACCATTACTTGGAGTATTGACAGGAAATACCCCATACGCAGGATTCTGTCCGTACGTTGTCGAAATCAAAGCGCCCTCGTACAGAGCGGTAACAATCCAATTAGTAGGAATATAGGGATTACAGTTGGAATACATATTTACCCAAACCTCGTATTTCCCTGATTGGATATATTCGTTTGAATAAAAAATATTTTCATTGTTTATTCCATCAATATCACATCCCGCATTGGAATCAATGTCTAAGCCCCAGCCCTGAATTTCGCCATCTTCTTCGTAATAGTTGCCCTGATTGCCGTAATATACTATTTCACCATCTGGTTGAACAACATATAAATCAACGTCTTTTTCATTATCAAATGACAAACTAATCTGTAAACTTCCTGTGCC
>JAITHZ010000135.1 GCA_031279795.1 Bacteroidales bacterium | reverse complement strand
CGTGAGGTTTGCCGCCATAAACTCGGCAGGAAAATGTGCTTTCAGATATGCTGTTTGATACGAAAGCAGCGAATAACAAACCGAATGAGATTTGTTGAAGGCATAAGAGGCAAACTCTTTCCAGTCCTGCCAAATTTTTTCCAAAACGCTCTTTGAATGCCCGTTTTTCATTCCTCCGTCAATAAATTTCGGTTCCAAATTTGCCAGCATCTCCTTTACTTTTTTGCCCATTGCTTTTCGCAGCGAGTCTGCCTGTCCGGGAGTAAAATTAGCCAAAAGCCGCGACAGCAACATAACCTGCTCCTGATAAACCGTAATTCCATAGGTTTCTTTCAGATATTTTTCCATTATCGGAATGTCGTATTTTACGGGCGTTCTGCCGTGTTTTCTCGAAATAAAATCCTGAATATATTTCATCGGTCCTGGTCGATAAAGCGCATTCATCGCTACCAAATCGCCGATGTTTGTAGGTTGCAGTTCGCGCAAATATTTTTGCATTCCGGGACTTTCAAATTGAAAAATGCCGATGGTTCTTCCGAGCGAATATACTTCGTAAGTTTCTTTGTCGTCAAGCGGAATTGTGTTTATATCCAAATCAATTCCTTTAGATTTTTTGATATTTGCAATGGTCTCTTTTATAATCGAAAGCGTTTTCAATCCTAAAAAATCCATTTTTATCAACCCTACCGTTTCAACAAAATGACCGTCATATTGAGTTACGCGCAATTCTCTTTCGGTTTTTCCCTTCACTTTTTCCTTTACCATTGCCAGCGGCACGTAGTTGGTCAAATCGTCTGAACCGATAATCACCCCGCAGGCGTGAATTCCTGTTTGGCGCACTGTCCCTTCAAGTTGCGAAGCGTAATACATTATCTCTCTGAAAACCGAATTTGTTTCACACGCTTTTTTTACATCTTTATTATATTTTAAACAATTCGGAACTGTAAAACGCGGCAGTTCTTTTGTTTTGGAGTCGGCTGCATAATCGGGAATTCTGTCGCCCATAAGTTTTTTGAGTTCGTTAACTTCGTTCAACGGAACATCCTGCACTCGCCCTACGTCTGCCACAGACGATTTTGTAGCCATTGCGCCGAAAGTAATGATGTGCGCCACCGATTCCTTGCCATATTTTTCCGTTACCCATTCGAGAATTTGCGCTCTGCCGTCATCGTCAAAATCGATGTCGATATCAGGCATCGAAATACGGTCTGGATTTAAAAAACGTTCAAAAAGCAAATCGTACCTCAACGGATCAATATCCGTGATTTTCAAGCAGTAAGCCACTGCCGAACCGGCTGCTGATCCACGTCCGGGCCCTACGGAGACATTCATATCCCGCGCTGCCCGGATAAAATCCTGCACAATCAGAAAGTAACCCGGAAATCCCATGGTTTTCATGACTTCCAGTTCGAATTCAATGCGCTCCAGCACATCTTCGGGAGTAGGATCGCCATAACGAAGCTTGGCTCCATCCATGGTTAACTTTCGCAGATAATCGGCTTCCAGTTTTATACGAAGTACCTTTTCGTATCCACCAAGATTGTCGAAACGGGAAGTATCTTCCTTATTAAATTCGGTGCGTAATTCTTCTTCCGAAAATTTAGCTTTATATATCTCCTCTGTCCCAAATTCTTCCGGAATCGGGAATACCGGCATCAGTGCACCTGAATTTATATCGTAAAATTCAATTTTGTCCGTAATTTCCACCGTATTTTCCAACGCGTCCGGAATATCGGAAAAAATAGAAGCCATTTCGTCAGGCGTTTTCAGCCACTCCTGCTTTGTGTAGCGCATTCGTCCCTGATCATCCAAATCTTTTCCTGTACTGAGACAGATCAGACGATCGTGAGCTTCACCATGTTCTTCTTCCACAAAATGGACATCGTTGGATACGATGATTTTTGTGTTTGTTTTTTCGGCTAATTGGATTAAAACCGGATTGACCGTTTTTTGCTTTTCGTATACGGAATAGTCCGCACCGGTTTTTTCCGTTTGATGTCTTTGTATTTCAATATAATAATCGTCTCCCCAAAGCTTTTTGTGCCACATTATCGCCTCTTCGGCTTCCTGAATCAGGCCGGCATCTACTTTCCGGGCAATCTCTCCTCCCAGACAGGCGGAACAAACGATCAGGCCTTCTTTATACTGTTCCAGAATCTGTTTATCAACACGGGGACGATAATAAAAGCCGTCAATCCAAGCTTTCGAAACCAGCTTGCACAAATTTTGATAGCCTTTTTTATTTTTTGCCAAAAGGATTAAGTGCCAGCCGCTCCGGTCTTCTTCTCCTTTTTTATCATAAAGCGTATTGTACGCGACATAAACCTCGCATCCGAGTATTGGTTTGAATAACTTTTTTTCTAAGGCTTTTATCTGATCTTCATAGTTCTTAATTGCCTGTTCGGAATCTTGCTCGCTGTCCGTATTTGACTGAATCGCCTTAATTTTTTTTTTCAAATCCGATATTTCGGCTTTTACTTTTCCGTTTTTTTTGCTGGCGTAGTCAAACAGTTCCTTACATCCGAACATATTTCCATGATCGGTCAATGCAATGGCCTGCA
>JAITHZ010000008.1 GCA_031279795.1 Bacteroidales bacterium | reverse complement strand
ATCAGTCGCTGACTGACCTTTCCGGGCAGCTCTTCAAGGAATGCAGTTCTGTCGTCGGGGTCAAGGTCGTTCAGCAAATCTGCAATGCGTTCACTGTTGTTGGCCAGCGCGTTGATTATATCTTCCTGTTGTTCGTGCGACAAGTGTTGAAAAACCTCCTTTGCCTGTTCGCGCTTCAACAGACGAAAAACAACGATAGCATCCGTTTCTTCAAGCTGTTCAATGATTTCCGCTATCACAACGGGTTCAAGTACAGCCAGTTCATTTTTTAGATGTTGCCATGCTTTTTCTTTGATAAATTTATTGAATGTAATTAATAACTTTTCCATATTTTCATTCATTTAATTTTGGAAAAAACGCAATGATAAAATAACAGTTCGTTTTCGATTGTCAATTGCAATCCAAAATGCCATGTCGAAAAAAAATCGGGGGCTTTCGACAAAACAGGTGACAGTTGCAAAGGCGAAGACGTGACACTCCTGAGTTTCCCGATTTCTCCCTGCAACAGCAAATGGCATGGCGTGTTGAGGTTTTTTTCCAGTAATTTATGCGAAACACCGGCGTGTGCCAGACGACTGAAATATGTATCAAGCACACGGTCGTCTTCGGCCACAAACAGGATATTTTCGTAACTGGAGAAGAAATAATCCATCGTGTCGGAAAAACAATTGAATCCTGCCAACTCGTTCAATATGCCGGCAGGACTCAGCAGCATGGTATATTTTAGTTCTTTCCCGTTGAAATTCACCATTTTACTACCGAATGTGTTCAGGTAATTTTCCAGCAAATAGGGATAGAGTTCGGTCGAAAACGATTCCGGCTCGGTTTGTTTCAACGCATATAACTTTACCACGCTGTTTGTCGGCGCCTCATTTATATATAATGTATAGAGTTCATCGACGGCGAGCGCAGGAAATTTTTGCAGGTTGCCAAGTGTATCCGGTTCAAGTGAATCCAGATTCTTTTTCAGGCTGACTCCTTTGATGAAAAATGCCTTATCGGGAATCAGTCGAGAAGGGAACAGTAATTGACTTTTTTCGCCTTTGGGCAGTTTCAGGATAACATTTTCCAGCCGATTGCGAAAATAACCAGAAAGCCAGATCTCATCGCCCATGAACGTGATGTCGGAATTGCTCCACCCCGAAAACTGCAGAAAATCTCGTTGCGTTGTATCGGCTACAAATACATCTTCCGGTGCATCAATGCAATAAAACAGAGTTGCCAGCGCCTTCTTCCCAGAAGTCGCAATAATTTCCTGAAAATCAACGTTTTTCATGATAGAATTTCCCTGAATAATTTCGTCTATCGTATGCTGCAACAGTTCATAATTCAATGTGCCAATGAATATGCCGTCTTTGATTATGCAACACAGAAAATGATTTTCGGACAAGGTATAATACCTTATTGTAAATCCTTTATAGTTTTTTATGACAGGGGTGAATGAAGGGAACAAGTCTTCGCCCAACAGTTTTTCCCACGATTTTTCATCCTGCAAGGTTGTTTTTACATAAAATACTTCGCCTTTGTCGTGAAACGAAACCAGCACTGGCGTTTTTCCTGGCTGTGAGAACAGTGAGGTATTTTTCACCAGCGGCGAAAATAACTGATTCAGAAAACGCATCCATTCAAAAGAATCTCCTTCGAAAGAATCTTCTTCGGAAACGAACTTGCCAAGCGTATCCGAAAATGCGGTAAAACTGTTGATTTGCAGCAGAAACTTCTCATCGGAAGGTACGTAAGCGAACAAGTCTGTTTGCGATACTTCTTTTTCTCCCTTCAATGCAAAAAAGAAATAGACGCAACCTGCAACCGCTATTACTGCGAAAATAATAAATCTGATAAGTTTATAATCTAATTTCATATCAAAAATGGAACTTTTGTGTTACTTTTGTTGCCTGTTTTTCTGGACAAAATTAATATTTATCTTTTTAATATGCACTATTTATTCAGGAAAGAATTGTCAATAATTATTTATTCTGGCCAAAGTATCATAGTATCAGGCATTTTTATAACTGTTGCAGGGTTGTTAATTTGGATTTTCCCTGGCAGTTACAACATGTTTGATAATGGGTATGCGTCGTTGGATGTTTTTTTTTCAATTTCACCAACTCTTTTGCTTGTGCTGATTCCGGCACTGACCATGCGTCTGTTTTCGGAAGAAAAACGAACCGGAACGATTGAGTTGCTTTTTTCCTGGCCTGTTTCCGTTTTCCAAATCGTTGTTTCCAAGTATCTGGCGCTTGTGACGGTTATTCTGTCAATGACGGCTCTTGGCGGCGTTTACTGGGTTTCCGTTTACTGGCTGGGAAATCCCGTTGGCAATATCGAAACCGGCACGACACTCGCCGGATACATCGGACTGTTCCTTACGGCAATGTTGTTTACTGCCATCGGGATATTTGCCTCCGCCTGTACACGCAGTCAGCTTTTGGCATTTGCGGTAGCAGTTTTCGGCAATTCTGTCGCTTGTTGGGGTTTTGAACTGCTGGCAAGCGTTATGCCGTCGGCTACGATGGGGTATGCCGTTGAGCAGGTTGGCATACTGTCGCACACGCAATCGTTTGGAAAAGGAATCATTCGCCTGGCCGATTGTGCATATTTTATTGGCGGATGTACTCTCTTTCAATTTCTTTCGGCAGCCATGCTATGCCGACACAAAGGCGGGTGGCGTTCGATCCGGCTGTATGCTGTCGTTACTGTCGGCGTCGTTGCGCTCTGTTGCCTGGCCGGATTTTCGGGATTGCGCACCGACCTGACGCCTGACAAACGCTATTCATTGAATCATCAAACGCTCGCCTTGCTGTCGAAAACGGACAAACCGGTGTATGTTACAGTTTATCTGGCAGATAACACCGATGCCGACTTCCTGAAACTGAAGCAGGAGACGATCAGATTGCTTGATGAATTTCGCATTCAGACACAAGGCCAACTGACTTATGCCGTTGTCAATCCGAACAGGGCTGACAGCGACACGGAACGTAACAGGCAGCGTCAACGGCTGCTGAGCCGAAAAATGACCGAAGAAATCGTTACGTCAACATCAGATGACGGTGCATGGACGCAAACGTCCGTTTTTCCATGGGCGGATGTGACAATAGAGGATGACACTTTACCTGTGCGGCTACTGGCCGACATTCCCTCGAAGTCGCAGCAGGAAAGGATTTCCGCTTCTATCGCTCGACTTGAGTATCAATTCTCGGAAGCTTTGCAGCTACTTTCGCAGGATGAAGCCGATGAAATTGTCTTTTGGGAAGGACACGGAGAAATTCCCGAAATTTATGTTTATGACGCTGTTGAAGCATTGGGGCGTTACTATCAGATTTTTCGCGGTCAACTGCCTGATGGCGCGCAGGAACTCCCGCCCTGCAAAGTGGTGATTATTGCTGGACCTGCAACGCCTTTTTCCGAAAGAGAAAAGTATCTGCTCGACCGCTATCTTGTTTCTGGCGGAAGCATTTTCTTTCTCCTTGATGGCAGCCAACTGTCGTACGACGCTTTACGACGCGAAGGTCAGTCTCCAGCTGTTGCCAGAGATTTAAATCTTACTGACTTGCTGTTTCATTATGGAGTACGAATCAACCCTGTGTTGCTGCAAGACTTGCAATGTGCCGATATTCCGTTGAAGGCAGGCAATGTATTTGTGCGTTCGCCTTGGTATTTTGCGCCGTTGTTGAATCCAGAACCGACACATCCCGTGACCAGAAACCTGACACAGGTCAAAGCTGAATTTGCTGCCGGAATAGACTGGACAGGTAACGATCAAAACATCGTCCGTCAGGTGCTGCTGACAACTTCGTCCCATTCTCGTACCGTCCAGCTGCCTTGTATCGTCTCGCCCGACATTCCTGCCATAACTGCAAATTATTTCAACCAACAGCACATTCCCGTTGCCGTGCTGCTGGAAGGAATGTTTCCTTCTACTTTTCAACATCGCCCGACACCGCCCGGAATAATGCCGCGTCTTTTAACGCCGACTTCTGGTAAAATCATTGTTGCTGCTTCGTCGAGCATTATCCGCAACGAAATCAACTGGTTGGAAAACAATCAAGGATTTCCGCTTCCCGTCGGTTACGACAGCTACATGAACGTGCAGTTCGGAAATCGCGATTTTATCGTCAATTCCGTCCATTATTTAGCTGGTCACAGTGAGTGGATTTCACAGCAAAACAGCAATGTACCGCTACGGCTGTTGGACAGAATGAAAATCCGCGCAGAAAAAAACATATGGCAATGCTTTAATCTGTTGACTCCGCTTGTAATACTCATAGCGCTGGGTTTCCTGACGGCAGGAACAAGATTAGTGATTAGTGATTAA
>JAITHZ010000314.1 GCA_031279795.1 Bacteroidales bacterium | reverse complement strand
AAGATAATCGCCTGTACGTTCGGCGCCTGTTTCAACTTGCTGAGCATTTATCCACTGGTATAAAAATGTCATAAAAATTAAAATACATATTTTTTTCGTCATACAGTCTTATTTAGGAGCTTTCCGGTAAAGGAAAACAGCAATTATCGAATAAAGAATATTGGGTATCCATGCCGACAAACGCGGATTCATCGTTCCCGACATGGCAGCCGACAAAGTTTGGAACAGAATATAGGAAAAACTTAACCCAAGTCCGATGCCGATATTCAGCCCCATACCGCCTTTAATTTTCCGCGACGAAAGAGAAACGCCAATAAACGTAAGGATAAACGACGCCATAAAAGCCGCATACCGCCGTTCGTATTCGATTTCAAATTCGGTAATGTTTCCAACACCCCGTTTTTTTTGCTTTTCAATATAGTTTTTCAGTTGCGGAGAAGTCATCTGGTCATAGTCGCCTTTGGAAATCAGAAAATCAGAAGGCTCTATGCCCAAAAGCGTATCTTTGCGTTCACCTTTGGTAATGCGTTCCCGCATGTTGTCAAATTCGCGAATCATGTAGTTCTGCACCGTCCAGCGCTGGAGCGAATCGTAGGTTATTCGATGGGCAGTCAACTTCGATTTCAACTGTTTACCTTCAAATTTATCCAGCGAAAAATTCGTCCCGATCTTCGTTGTATTGTCGTATTGCTCGAAATAGGCAATAACGTCGGGGGTAGCTTCAAGTTGAATTTTACGGGCATATTCCACTTTTTTGTTTTTGATGTATTTGTTTTGAAAATCAATCCTTACCACATTTGCCGGCGGAATAACGTATCCGTTCAGCAGATAGGTAAAAATGGCAATAATGAATGCCGAAATCATGTACGGACGTATTAATCGTTTGAAACTTACACCGGTAGACAGAATAGCAATGATTTCAGAATTATTGGCCATCTTCGATGTAAAAAAAATAACGGAAATAAACGTAAACAACGGACTGAAAACACTGGCATAATAAGGAATCAGATTTTTATAATAATCAAAAACAATCTTGTTCAGGGTCAGCTTCTCGTGGGGAGGCGTCGTTTCACCTGGCGACAAGTGTGTCAGGAACTTGTCCAGCTGTTCGTTAATATCAAATACCACTACAATGGTCAATATCAACGTTATCATGTAAAAAAACGTTCCCAGAAATTTTTTGATTATATAGGTGTCTAATCGTTTCATATTATATTTGTCAGGCTGCAAAAGTAATCATTTTGTCTGTATCCCAATCATCAAAATTATTTTTATTCATTTTCGTTCATTCATCCAACTCAAAACTTGCCTTTATTGTAATTTTAGCAATTCATTATCACCAGTATTTTATTAAAAAAAACAGAAATATTTTGTTATCTGAAAAAAAAAGTATACTTTTACACCCTGATTAAAAAATTATTTAAACCGTAAAATTATGATACGTAACATTGACAGTAAAAAGATGGGGCGCGGAATACATGGATGGCTCGACAGTCATTTTCACTTTTCGTTCGCCGAGTATTACAATCCTCAAAATGTTCATTTTGGCATTTTGCGCGTGGTAAACGACGATATCGTGCAGCCACAAACGGGCTTCGACATGCATCCGCACCGCGATATGGAAATCATCTCCTATGTAGTCGAAGGCGAATTGTCGCATGAAGACAGTCACGGCAATCGCCGCACCCTGACGCGCGGACAGTCGCAGTACATGAGCGCAGGTACGGGCATCTGGCACAGTGAGTACAACTGGAAGAAGAAAGATCCGTTACGCTTTCTCCAAATCTGGATTTTCCCTGATGAAAAAAACCTGGAACCCAATTACGGCGATTATCGTTTTGAATTTGAAGACCGCCGCGACAAGTGGATGCCGATTGCCAGCAGCATGAATAACGAAGCAAGCTCAGCGCCAATTAAAATTCATGCCGACATAAATGCTTACGCCACAATCATGTCTGCAGAAAAAACGCAACATTTCGAAGTAGGACAAGGACGACAGGCGTATCTTGTACTGATAGAAGGCAGCGCCACCGTAAACGGCATTGCACTCTCAATGCGTGATGCAGCCGAAATTGTAGAGGAATCCATTACCCTCGCAACTACAGGAGAAGAAGCTCATTTTTTAATTATAGAAATGACAAAAAGCTGATGTACAAGCAAATAATTCAATATTAAACGGAGGAGCAATGATGCAGTGAAATAAATCGTTGCATCATTGTGTTTTTATGCAAAAAATCATTTCCATAAAATGTAAAAAAACACACAATTTATCAATGATAAGAATGGACTATATATCAAAAAAATTAAATAAAAAACAATTCCATGTTGAAGTTAAATATACCGAAAAACGTACAACTGCATTTCGGATTATTTTCAGGATTTAGAATTTTTTCTTTTCAATTTGCTTTTTATGAACATAATTTCTTGTAAATTTGCGGCCAATTCTTGAATTTTGTCGAAACAATTAATACAGTAAAATTATGACAACACAAATTCCATTGTTTTTTGAAACAAACGACTATTTTATTGATCAGAAGGTCAATCTGTTGAAATTCGAGGCCGAATACAAAGTATTTAATCAGGAAGGAACTCAAATCGGGTTCATCAAACAGCGTCTGTCAATAGGTTTTAAGCTGCTGCGTCTGCTGCTGAACAAGGCTATGCTGCCGTTTCTGCTGGAAATTACGGATATGGAGGGCAATGTACTGGCCTCCATCAAAAGAGGGTGGACATTCTGGATGTCGGAAATTCAAGTTCTCAGCAGCAAAAAGGAACTTATCGGTAAAATCAAACAAAAGTGGACATTCCTGAAACCGACTTTTCACATCAACGACGACGCCGGAAGTAAATTAGGCGAAATAAAAGGCGACTGGAAAGGCTGGAACTTCGAAATAACCGACGCATCCGGCAGTCCAATTGGCTCCATCAGCAAGAAATGGGCAGGAGCATTGAAGGAAACTTTTACCAGCGCCGACAAGTACAATGTGTCCATCAACGCAGAATACGCTGAAAACACGAATAAAATCGTTATCGTTTCTACAGCCATTACCATTGATATGGTGCTAAAGGAATCGAAATAAAACTATTACAAATAATCATAAAATGAGTTTAAAAATTGTTGTACTGGCAAAACAAGTACCCGACACGCGCAATGTGGGGAAAGATGCCATGAAAGAAGACGGGACAGTGAACAGAGCGGCATTGTCGGCTATTTTCAATCCGGAAGATTTGAACGCGCTGGAACAGGCGTTGAGATTGAAAAACACACATCAGGGTTCCACTGTTACGCTCCTGACAATGGGCCCCGTGCGAGCTGCCGAAATTATCCGCGAAGGCTTGTATCGTGGCGCCGACGGCGGATATCTGCTCACAGACCGAGCCTTTGCCGGCGCCGATACGCTGGCAACTTCCTATGCGCTGGCATGTGCCATCAGAAAAATTGGCGATGTTGACATCATCATTTGCGGACGTCAGGCTATTGACGGCGACACTGCACAGGTAGGTCCGCAGGTTGCCGAAAAATTAAGCTGGTCACAAATCACGTATTCGGAAGAAATTCTGAATGTCAACGATGGTAAAATTAAGGTGAAACGCCGTCTGGAACGTGGCATCGAAGTTGTGGAAACCCACTTGCCGACGGTTGTTACCGTAAACAGTTCAGCGCCCGAATGTCGCCCGCGCAATGCTCGTCTGATACAAAAATACAAATACGCAAAAACACCAACCGAACGGAAAGGAGAAACCGGAATTTATGCCGATTTGCTGGATTCACGCCCATATCTCAACTTGGTCGAATGGGGCGTAAATGACGTAAACTGCGAAGTGCAAAAAGTTGGCCTGTCTGGTTCGCCAACAAAAGTGAAAGCAATAGAAAACGTTGTCTTTCAGGTAAAAGAGAGCAAAAGCATTTCCGATTCCGACGCCGACATTGAAGATTTAATCAAAGAATTAATATCGAATCACACGATTGGATAAAACAGAAAATAACGTATGAATAACTTATTTGTATATTGTGAATTAGAAGACGGCGTTGTGGCCGACGTAAGTCTGGAACTGCTCACCAAAGGCCGGACGCTGGCAAACAGGCTGAATTGCAAACTGGAAGCTGTTGTAGCCGGTTACCAGCTGGATAAGATTGCAGCACAAGTATTTCCGTATGGAGTAGATGTATTGTATCTGGCTGACGATAAACGACTTGCTCCTTATACCTCCTTACCGCATACTTCGTTGTTAAACAAATTATTCAAGGAAGAAGAACCACAGATTGCCCTGATGGGCGCAACCAGCATCGGACGCGATTTAGGACCGCGCGTTTCTTCGGCCTTAGGCAGCGGTTTGACTGCCGATTGCACATCGCTCGAAATTGGCGACCACGAAGACAAAAAAGCGGGAAAAACTTATAAAGATCTTCTGTATCAAATACGTCCGGCATTTGGCGGAAACATTGTAGCCACGATTATCAATCCCGATTGCCGTCCGCAAATGGCCACCGTCCGCGAAGGCGTGATGAAGAAAGAAATCATCTCACCTGATTACAAAGGCGAAGTTCGCAAACTGGATGTCTCCAACTATGTTTCCGATACCGATTTTATTGTCAAAATCATTGAACGCCAGATTGAAAAGGCAAAAAGCAATATCAAAAACGCACCGATTATCGTTTCCGGAGGATACGGAATGGGCTCAAAGGAAAACTTTCAGTTACTGTTTGACTTGGCAGCAGTTATCGGAGCCGAAGTAGGAGCTTCCCGCGCAGCCGTTGACGCCGGTTTTGCCGAGCACGACCGTCAGGTTGGACAAACCGGAGTGACTGTTCGCCCGAAATTGTATATCGCTTGTGGCATATCCGGTCAAATTCAGCATATTGCAGGCATGCAAGAAAGCGCGATGATCATTGCAATCAATAACGACAGCAATGCTCCAATCAATGCAATTGCCGATTATGTTATTACAGGTGATGTGGAAACTGTTGTACCTAAGCTAATTAAGTATTACAAGAAGAACAGCAAATGATTTTTATCGGTAAATTTACCGATAAAACTGAAATATCGGTAAATTTACCGATAAAACCGAAATATCGGTAAATTTACCGATATATTTCATAAGTCAATGAAAATAACTATTTTACAACATGAATAAGGCAACTATATCAGCAGACATAGTTTCTTCTACATCGTTGAATACCAAGCAACGGTTGAAGCTTGAGAAAGATTTGAACAAATTGTTAAATCTGTTGCGAGAAAATTTTGAAACATCATTCTATGGGCGCCTTCTCAAAGGCGATTATATTGAGTGTGTACTCGAAGAACCGCAATTGGCGCTGAGGACGGCTTTGTTGATAAAAGCCTTTGTAAAATCGTTAACTATTCAATCAGACAAGAAAAATGGACAAAAATTGACCGAATTTAAGGAGCAGGGAATCAGGATTGCAGTTGGCGTTGGAGAACTTTCAATTTGGAACCGAAAAAAGGGAATTATCGACGGACCAGCAATTTATTTATCAGGAAGAGCCGTCAACGAGATGAGCGCTTCCGATAAAAAAATCAAACGCACCTTGTCATTCAACAGCGCAAACAACGATTGGAATACGATTTTCGAACCTGTTTTTAACTTGTTGGATGTGTTGTTGTTAAAATACAAACGCGCTCAAAGTGAGATTATTTTTTATAAATTGCTGAACAAGTCGGAAAAGGAAATTACACAAATTCTGAAGAAGAGCCAATCGACTATTAATCAACATTCAACAGCAACCGGCTGGTATGCAGTCGAAAACGCAGTGGAATGTTTTGAAAAGACAATTAAATAATGTTATACAATTTGCTTCTTTTACAATATGCAGCACATTTGCTGGCGGATTTCAATCTCCAGCCGCAACGCTGGTGCAATATCAAAGAGAGGAAGATTATTTCGAAAGAACATCTGTATCACGCAATTGTTGTTTTCGTTTGTTCATGGGCATTTTCCCTCACCGTTTCTTTTTGCTGGATGGCTTTGCTTATATCTGTTGCACATTTCGGGCTGGATGTTGCAAAAAGTTACGCCTTTCAAAAGAAACAGTTAAAAAAATACCTTTTTCTTATTGACCAAATTCTGCATTTGGGAATTATTGCCGTTGCGGTCGTTTTCTTTTGTTGGGTAAATTCTTTTTCGTGTACAAAAACACTCCTCTTCGACAGTTCGACAAAATTGTGCTTCTTTATCCTGGCTATTATTTCCTGCACAAGACCTTCCAACATTTTTATCAAAAAAATAATGGAATTTAATGCCATAATTTCCATAAATCAGGGAACGAATGCGTTGATAAAAGCTGGTAGAATTATCGGAACGCTGGAGCGGTTGTTGACATTTATCTTGATAGCATTCAATCAGTTTACAACAGTAGGATTCATTATTGCCGCAAAATCTGTTTTACGTTTTCGGGATGTAGATACGGCAAAAACGGAATATTTACTGATTGGCTCGCTGCTCAGTTTCAGTATTGCCATTTTTTTTGGGATTGGTTTTAATATGTTAACTTGATGAAATCATGCTGATTACCTTTAAGTTTTATTTTGTGGCTTTCCGCATAACTCAGACAGGAATATTTTCCACAAAACTTGGATTGAATACAATAAATTTTTAACGCAAAAATAAATATAAATTAACATCAATGGCAAAATTCTATTTAGATAACACTGATTTAAAACATCACCTCACGCATCCGTTAATGAAACGGATTGTAGAACTGAAAGAACGGAATTATTCCGAAAAAGACACATTTGATTATGCTCCACTAAACTTCGAAGACGCAATGGACAGTTACGATAAAGTACTGGAAATCATTGGAGAAATTTGTGGCGACACTATTGCAGGCAATGCCGAAGACATTGACCATGAAGGTCCGCAGGTAATCGACGGACATGTAAAATATGCATCGGGAACGGAAAAGAATCTGGACGCACTGGTGACTGCCGGACTGATGGGCATTACGTTACCTCGCAAATACAACGGACTGAATTTCCCGATAGTTCCTTACGTTATGGCCGCCGACATTGTCAGCCGAGCTGATGCGGGGTTTACCAATGTCTGGGGGCTGCAGGACTGCGCCGAAACCATCCACGAATTTGCCAGCGAAGAACAGAAAGCGAAATATTTACCGCGCGTTTCTGCAGGCGAAACGATGGCAATGGATTTAACCGAACCCGATGCCGGGTCTGACCTCCAGGCTGTTATGCTGAAAGCGAATTACAGCGAAACCGACAATTGCTGGTATCTGAATGGAGTTAAGCGTTTTATCACAAATGGCGACGGACATATTGCGCTGGTGCTTGCCCGATCGGAAGAAGGCACGCGCGACGGACGCGGCCTGTCGATGTTTATTTACGACCGAAACAGCGGCGGTGTAACGGTTCGTCGCATCGAAAACAAATTGGGAATTAAAGGTTCTCCTACGTGCGAACTGGTTTTCAAAAATGCCAAAGCCGAACTATGCGGCGAACGGCGTCTGGGATTAATCAAATACGTCATGGCATTGATGAACGGCGCCCGTTTGGGAATCGCTGCCCAGTCGGTTGGAATTTCGGACGCTGCCTACCGCGAAGCGTTTGCATACGCCAAAGAACGTCGCCAGTTTGGAAAAGCAATTATCGAATTTCCAGCCGTTTACGAAATGATTTCTTTGATGAAGGCCAAATTGGATGCTTCGCGTTCGCTTCTTTACGAAACCTCACGCTTTGTGGATATTTACAAGGCTTTGATGCATATTTCCAGCGAACAGAAACTGGAACCTGACGAACGCGCCGAATTAAAAAAATTCCAGAAGCTGGCCGATGCTTTTACCCCTCTTGCTAAAGGACTTGGAAGCGAATTTTGTAACCAGAACGCATACGACGCCATACAGGTGCATGGCGGTTCGGGTTTTATGAAAGACTATGCCTGCGAACGCATTTACCGCGACGCACGTATCACGTCTATCTACGAAGGTACGACGCAGCTGCAGGTTGTGGCCGCAATTCGCTATGTTACAACAGGTTTTTATCTGTCGGTTATCCGTGATTACGAAAACGAAATGGTTGCTCCAGAATTAACTGTTCTGCGCAACAAACTGTCAGAACTGACTGCGTTGTATGAAAAGACTGTTACAAATGTTAGCGAAAGGAAAAACTCTGAATACATTGATTTTCATGCACGCCGAATGGTGGAAATGGCCGGACACCTCATCATGGGACATCTGTTGCTGAAGGATACAGCACGCACGCCGACATTCTCCCGTTCTGCCGAAGTATACATTAACTATGCCGAAGCTGAAATTCACAAGAATGTACGCTTCATCGAATCCTTCGCACTTGAGGGACTGAAAAATTACCGCATCACTGAGAGGCAAGCGGAGGAATCCATGACAGCCTAACTTATTTAGTAAAAATTATTTAATAAATAAAAAAAGAGAGCGAATTGAGATCTCAATTCGCTCTCTTTTTTTATTTTACCGGATTTATTCTACCGAAAACTTGTAAATACACCATTCGTCGTATTTTTCGCCGGGGCGCAAGACGATACTTGGAAAATGCGCTACATTTGGCGAATTTGGAAATGCCTGTGTCTCAAGGCAAATAGCGTGTTGTTCGTCATACCATTTTCCGCCTTTTCCTTGACGTTTTTCTACCCAGTTGCCAGAATAAACCTGAATACCTGGCTGTGTTGTAAGCACTTCCATCTTTCTGCCGCTTAGTGGTTCGTATAAATAGCCTGCCAGCGCCAGTTCATGTGGCTGGCATTTCCTGATTACCCAGTTGTTGTCCAAACCGCGCCCCGAAGCAAAA
>JAITHZ010000268.1 GCA_031279795.1 Bacteroidales bacterium | reverse complement strand
AAGATAATTATTATTTTTTTTTTGCACGGTTTTTTCCGAAAAATATTGCTATTCATTCCCTAATTCCGTCAAACTTGGATAGTTATTTTTATAACCTGTTGATAAATAGTTTCTTTTGGCTTCAAGATATTTGAGGATCTGGAAGTATTCTCGCAATATATTTCCAATTCAACTTGTTCAATTTGCCAGGATTTTTGGTATAAAAATGGCCAGTCCAATTATGATGGCCGCTATGGAAACGATAAGAACTCCCGCTGCGCCCAAATCTTTAATATTTTTAATTTGATTGCGGAAAGATGGGGAAATGAAATCGGCAAAGTATTCGATTACTGTGTTAAATATTTCTGCCATGAAAACAACTCCAATCAATAGAATTAGAATTATCCATTCGATGGTCGGCAAGCGAAAAAAAATACCGGCGACAATTACACCAATTCCAACAGCAAGGTGAATACGCGCATTCAGTTCGTTTTTAAACAGGATTCGAAATCCTGTCAGCGCATACGACAAGCTGTTGAGGCGATATTTCAAAAATGGCGGTTTGAGCGATTTGGGTTCATTTTGGTGGAGATCGGTTACCAGGTCGGCGACTTTTTTGTTACATACCGGATGCACGAAATCCGGCGCTATGTCGCACAATGCGTTCAGCACAAACTCCCGCTTTTCTATCAGCGGATGTGGAATTGTCAGTTCGGGGTCGGAATATACCAAATCGTCATAAAACAAAATGTCAATGTCAATCATCCTGTCTTCGTATCTTTTGTAGGAATTGCGATCATTCCGTCCCATTTCTTTTTCAATTTGCTGAATAATGATGAGTAGCTCGCGCGGGAAAATATTGGTTTCTACCTGTATGGCTGCATCCAAAAACATGTTTGGCGAAGCAAATCCCCACGGTTTGGTTTCGTAGAATTGAGATACAGCCACAACTCGGCCTACCCGTATTTCGATCAGTTGGATAGCCTTTTGCAGATATTCTTCACGGGGGGCAATGTTTGACCCTAATCCAAGGTATAATTGTGCCATAAAAATATTAATAATTTTACTGTCAGCAATGTTACACAATCAACATTGCGTCGCCATACGCGCCGAAACGGTATTTTTCCTTGATGGCGACTTGATAGGCGTGCATTACGTATTCATATCCTCCAAAAGCAGCTGTTGCCATTAACATTGTTGAATAAGGCGTATGAAAATTGCTGACTAAATTAGTGGCTACGCTGAAATCGTATGGAGGAAAAATAAATTTGTTTGTCCAGCCAGAATAAGGTTTCAGATGTCCATTTGTACTGACGGTACTTTCAATTGTTTTTATTACGGATGTACCTATTGCGCATACTTTACGGTGTGCATTTTTGGCTTTATTTACAATTTGAACCACTTCTTCGGAAACATTCATTTCTTCGGAATCCATTTTGTGTTTGGTCAGGTCTTCCACATCAATTTCCCTGAAATTTCCCAAACCCGAATGAATGGTCACAAAAGCAAACTCTACGCCTTTTATTTCCAACCGTTTCATCAGTTCTCGGCTGAAATGCATTCCTGCTGCCGGGGCCACGACTGCCCCTTCGTTTCGGGCAAAAATTGTCTGATAGCGGCTTTCATCTTCTTTGGTTACAGGGCGGTTGATGTATCGTGGCAACGGAGCTTCACCGATTGAAAAAAGCGCCTTTTTAAACTCTTCGTGATTTCCTTCGTACAGAAAACGGAGCGTTCGTCCGCGCGATGTTGTATTGTCTATAACTTCGGCTACCAACGAATCATCATCGCCAAAATAGAGTTTGTTGCCTATGCGAATTTTACGTGCAGGGTCAACCAGCACATCCCACAACTTAAATTCCTGATTTAATTCTCTGAGCAAAAAAACTTCTATCTTGGCGCCTGTTTTTTCTTTGTTGCCATACAAACGCGCCGGAAAAACCTGCGTATCGTTAAACACAAAAACATCTTCTTCGTTGAAATACTCAATGATGTCTTTAAAAATTTTGTGATCAATTTTTCCTGTTTTCTTGTCGAGAACAAGCAAACGCGATTCATCTCTGTTTTCCGCAGGATGAAATGCAATCAAATCTTCCGGTAATTTAAATTTAAACTTTGATAGTTTCATATCTTGTATAACTGAATATAGAATTAACTAATATATTGAACAAATATTTTATCTACCTGTTGTAAGATTAACTCTAATTAGTTTTTTATAATGTTTTTTCAAAATCATCAAGCCCCATGCACACTTCCAACGTAATGTCTCCAATGCGCGTTCGAGTCAATCCGCTCAAATGAGCCCCGCTGCCAAGAGCCCGACCGATGTCGCGTGCCAACGCCCTGATATAGGTGCCTTTGCTGCACACGACACGTATTTTTATCTCTGGCAAGTTGCACGACAGCAGTTCGATTTCGTCTATTATCAGCGTTTTGGCTTGCAGTGAAACCTCTTCTCCTTTTCGCGCAAGTGCGTATGCCCGTTCTCCGTTGATTTTACAGGCCGAAAACGTTGGTGGAACTTGCTGTATCGAACCTGTAAACTGCGTTAAAACATTGCGAACTGTTTCTTCCGTAATATGTGCAGTCGGGAAACGTGCGTCAATATTCGTTTCCAAGTCGAACGAAGGTGTTGTTGCGCCCAGCTGCATGGTAGCGACATATTCTTTGGGAAGGGACTGAAAATGCTCTATCTGTTTCGTCGCCCGCCCTGTACAGATGATTAAAACACCGTCGGCCAACGGATCAAGTGTACCGGCATGTCCTACTTTTATCTTTTTGATTTTGCAGGCTCTTGAAATTTTCCACCGTATTTTGTTAACCAGATGAAAGGATGTCCATTTCAAGGGTTTATTAAAATATAAAATTTCTCCTTCCTGAAAATTCATTTTTTTACAAAATTTGCAATTCTACTCCCATAAACATTAGCGTCAGCAAGATTCCTCCAAGTATAATCCGGTACCATCCAAAGAGTTTGAAACCATATTTGGTAACAAAACCGATAAAAAATTTGATGGCCAGCAACGCCACTACAAATGCTACTGCGTTACCAACAAGCAGCGTTACCAGATTGTCTTGCAAGATGCCAAAACCTTCGGGAGTGGTTATCAGTTTTAGCAGTTTGTAACCGGTCGCTGCTGCCATGGTGGGTACTGCCAGAAAAAAGGAAAATTCGGCTGCGTTTTTTCTGGATAATCGTTGCGTCATTCCGCCAACAATGGTTGCCATTGAGCGCGAAACCCCCGGTATCATTGCAATGCACTGATACAGTCCGACAATCACTGCTTTTCG
>JAITHZ010000232.1 GCA_031279795.1 Bacteroidales bacterium | reverse complement strand
CGAACGTAAACACAAGGCCGGTCGATCTTCACGTCAATTTGGATTCAAGGAGCAGTTCACCGTGATGGCCTTTATCGGGGATTACCCTCATCCAACCAAAAATTCCTGAGCAAGTTGGGGATCTCGGTACAGCAAATTTTCCAACTCGTTTGTCTGAATCTCTTCGGCAAAGAATCCTTGGACGAGTTGCTGAATCCACGAAGGCAGAAAAAAGGAAATGACTACTACCTCAGTCTATTGACAATGACTGGTTAGCCGGACAACATTGATGCGAAATATTAAGCTACATTCGTGCGCGTATCATATTTTCAGACGGCAGTGATGATGATCCCCGTTACAATAAGCAACGCACCAGTCCAAAAACGTGGCCGCAATTTTTCCTCGAAAAAAAAGAGTGCGCCAACAGGCACCAATACGTAAACCAGCGCCATCATCGGGATGACGGAGGTTAAGGGAAGGCGGCGCAAAATCCAAACCAGCGCCAGCATATTAACCCCGGTCAGGAAAAGTCCCGCAAACACATATGGACGGAAAAGGGCTTGCAAAAAACGTTCTGTTCTGCCCTGGTCCGCTCCTCGCTTGAGGCACAACTGGGCGGCGGCCCCAATACCGGCGAGGCCAGTCAGTAAGAAAATGCCTGTCAGGCTCAGCATCTGTCTTTTCCCGGCTTGCCATTGCCGCTACTAACGGGAAGTACGCTAATGGATGTGATACACACGCCAGCTATAATGCAAAAAATTCCCACGCAATATTTGGCGGAAATATTCTCCTGGAAAAAGAGCACCGACAGGGCAGGAGTGAATACATACACCAGGGAGCAGAAAGGGTGGAGAAATGAAACCGGCCTTTGGCGCAATGCCGCCTGCCAGCATATGAACGAAATAGCGAGGCAACCTGTTGCGGCTATAAACCAAATGTTAAAAATATTCAAAACGATACTAGAAAAAGAGTGCAATGCCGCAGCTTTCATAAATACTTGCGCGACTGAATTAAGAAAAATTACAAAAAATAATGAAAGAAATATATTCATCGATACGTTATTCCTGCCTCATGCGTGTTTGAGCAGCGGCTATAACTGTTGATAATTTTTTACAGAAATCCGCCCCTGTCGAAGCGGGATATCAATCCTCTCTTTTGAACACTGCAAGCATCTGTTTCCCGAATACTTTTAATGGAAAATTTAGGTATAGCTTCGTCAGCCAATAACTTTTGGGCAGCTTGGACTTAATGCTTAAAGGCAGATATCTGGGGCGCAAACATAAGGTTTTAAAACCGCGTGCGTTAAACAAGTCTGCCAGCGAAACGTGGGTAAAGATTTTTTGATGAGTATAATCATCAAAATATTCTCTAAATGCATGCCTGTAGTTTGGTTGAATAATTATTATTTTCGAATTTAGTTTTGTTATTCTTTTTATTTCGTTAATTACTGCATCGATTTGGGGTTCGTCTAAATGCTCTAGGATATTACTCATGAAAATTACATCAATAGAGTCATCTTCTATAAAGCTCAAATCGGTTATTGTAGATTCATGGAATTGTACGTCTCTTTTGCAATGTGTTTTGCTATTACTATTTATATCGACGGCTATTTTTTTTTGTGCCTTGATGTTATTGATAAAGTCACAATAGCCGGCAGCTAGGTCCAATACAATACTTTGTTCTTCAACGAATTTTTGCAAATCCTCACAAACAGCTCTCCATACTGCTGATCGTCCTTTGTCGTAGATGTATCTGGTATTATAATACTCATCATTCACTGTATATTTCCGTCCTTGTTAAACATGATCGGTGAGATTATTTTTGATGAAGCTGTAAATTTAAACATAAAATATAAAAAAGAAATAAAAGTAGCAATTGAAAACAAAGACACTGCAAATCGTATGTCATATGTATAGTAAGCCCTAAAGAACTTCGAAACCTGGCTAGTTCCGTAGATAAAAGTAAGATTGATAAATTGAATTGCCAACATGGCGTGCACGGTAAAACTGAAAAAGGCATTGGACATTTTTCCCATCAGCGAAATGAGTAGAATGGTGCCTAGAAAAAGATGATTTTCATGCGCCGATGTCATGGTAAAAGGCAGAATTACAGCGCCGATTGTCATGCAGTATAACAATCTTTTTCCTTCCGACTTGCCGATGTTTCGTGAGTATATGCGGTTAACAAGTACTCCGCACAAAACCAGAGAAAGCACTATTGCAAACGACCTACATGATAAAAAGGGAAGCAAATGAATTTTGTCGCTTACACTGTATATTTGTGCATTTTGTTCTTTTAAAAAATATGCGACTGGATACCATATATTCGGCATATGCGCTGTAAGGCATGGCATCATATTCGCCACATTAAGATAATGGAAGGGGAGCATGAATATGGATTTTGAGTGAAGCACAAAATATGACATATACCCCATGAACAGGGCAACTGATCCGATAAAAATGCTGAATGGCTTGATTTCTCTTTCTCGTATAAATTTTAGAACTGTATAAAAAAAGATGACTACAATTAAAATTTGCGCTTGCGGTTTCATGAGAAAAGCAAAGCCAAATGCAATTCCGGCTTTTACATAACGCTTTAGTTCTTTGCCTTCAAGTAAAAAGCTAATCGTTAGCAAAACAAAAAAAGCGAAGTGAAAATCTATATATCCTTGTGAAAAAACCATAAGGAACCAAGGGTGCAACCAATATATCAACGAGAGCAAAGGATTAATCTTTAAATTACTTAGAATCTTTATCAAAAGGAAAAAAGATCCCACATCAAATAGTAAATTTGACATTTTAAAGACTATGGTAAAATTTAAATTTGTCGTTTTAACAATCCATGCGAGCCCTTGAAATATGTTATATTGAAAGGGAAAGTATATTCCGTGAAAGGCATTGTATAACCCTTCCTCCAGTGCCTTGTTCCCCCAGGCGTAATATGAATCCATATCAAAAATGCCTTCGTAGGATAACATGAACAGCTTGATAACGACCCCGCCCACGAACCCGGCCCAGAGAACGATTTTTTGTTGGAAAACAGTCTTGTTTTTTACACTGTCGGCGCTATCTAACATGAGTAATCGCGCTCCATAAATGCGCTAAAGTCATTGCTGTCCGGTTAAGCGGTTAGAAAAAAGTCCAAAATCTCAGCGAGATCATGAGTCACCATACCACACTCTTTTCTCAACTGCTATCTCTGATACCGGGACATGTTTTTCAGAAACTCGAACGTAAACACAAGGCCGGTCGATCTTCACGTCAATTTGGATTCAAGGAGCAGTTCACCGTGATGGCCTTTATCGGGGATTACCCTCATCCAACCAAAAATTCCTGAGCAAGTTGGG
>JAITHZ010000263.1 GCA_031279795.1 Bacteroidales bacterium | reverse complement strand
TATGTCGTTCCGCAAGAGATGGGCAGTAAGCAAGACGTGCGTTGGCTGGCTTTGTCGGACAACGCAGGAAATGGCTTGCTTTTTATTGCTACAGACACAATGGCGGCAGCAGCGGGGCATTATCGCCCATCTGATTTTTTCACTGTAACAGAACGTATCAAGCATCCCTACCAATTCCATACGCGAGAAAACACGGTGGTTTATCTTGACGCCCGTCAACGTCCATTAGGCAACGCTTCGTGCGGACCCGAACCGATGGAAAAATATGAACTTTACGCAGAAACAACTGCATTTAATTTTATGATTTTGCCGCTCGAAACAGCGAGCAACGAGCAACTATCCATAAAAGCGCGAGTGAAAAACCCTGTTTGCTCGCCTGTGAAAATAGAAAGAGACAGCCGCACTGGAAAAATATCCCTTTCCTCTGCTACTTCGGGTGCAACTATTATTTACAGCATCAACAGCGGTGAACAGAAAACCTACACGCAGCCATTTGACTTTTCGGAAGGCGGACTTATTGAGACATACTGCCGTGCGGACAATCAATTCAACAGTATGACCACTTCTGCCTATTTTGGTTTTTTTGTAGATAAATCGAATTGGAAAATCGTAAGTAGTTCAAGCCAGGGAAGCAATAACTATGAGTTTGCCAAAAATGCCATTGATGGCGATCCAAACACATATTGGCATACTAAATGGGGCAGCGGAGAACCGAAACACCCTCACGAAATCGTGGTGGACATGAGCCAATATTACAAGGTGGAGGCTTTTGTTTATTCCGGTCGAATGGATATGGAAAACGGCCGTGTGAAAGATTACGAAATATATTTTAGCAACAACCCAGAAGTGTGGGGAAATCCAGTGGCAAAGGGACAGTTTGCAAATGTAAGCAGTCCGCAAAGGGTAGAGATAACCTCTGTGCCAATAGCGCGGTATTTTAAGTTAATTGCTCGCTCGGAGGTGAACAACCGTGTTTGGACTTCCGCTGGCGAATTGGGCATAGAGGCTTCGGCTGTTTTGGAAAGCGCTGAAGTTCCCAAACAAGTCATTTTTCCCGACAAAGAATATCGCATTAAACATGTTGCGTCGGGTTTATACTTGCAGAGAATTCCCAACACTGGCACGGGATTGGACGGTGGTTTTTATTACGGGGATTTTTATATCAACCCATTGCAAAATGATGATAAATTTACGTTCATTTTCCGTGCCGTTCCTGGTTTCAAATCTGTATATAAAGTTGAAAACACAGGGAAATATATTTTTAATGATGGTGGCGGTTGGCGGTGTGAATGGGGAAGTTATACCGACGATTATGGGCGTATTCAAGTGGAAAGCAATATCGACGGAGCTTTTAAACTGCGCGGATTTTGGCAAAAAGACCTTTATGTCAACTTGGACAGCGAGACGCCTAATTCGTTTATTTTTTCCGATAAACCTGTCGGTACGCTTTGGCAAGTAGAAGAAAAAACAAACACGGCAATTTCGCTATTTTTTTTCGAAAAAGGAATCGGTCAAGTCTATCCAAACCCTGCCGAAGATTACATTATTTATTTTGCACCTGAAAACGGACTTATAAATTTCTATGACATGTTGGGGCGTAAAGTCGGACAATATGCCATTGTGCAAGGCGAAAACCGAATAACTGTGGCAAATTACAGCAACGGAGAATATTTGTTTGAATTTTTCTCCGAGAAAGTCAAGCAACATGGCATGTGGATAAAAAAATAGATTCAGACTTTTTTGAAAATAAATGATTTATAGTGAATTTTCCGTGATTTTCTCACCAGAACTGATGAATTATGACCAAATATCATCCCCAAAATGGGCAGAAAATAATTATAATTAGTGATTGCCGAAGTAATGGAAAGCCTGTACTTTTGTACCGAGAATTGATAGCAAACATTAGGATTAATTAATTATTTAGATAAATAATGAAAATTTGTCAGATTTTATTTTTTGCAGTATTGGGAATTGCGAATTTATCGGCACAAACATTGCCGATTGGCGATGAATACATTGAAAGTGACGTAATTCCTTTGGCGGGAAAAAAAGGATTCAGTTTCGAAACACGTGCAGGCGATTTTGTCTTAAAACCGTTTGTACTTGTACAAACTTCGGCCAGGTTTAATTATTACGACGATGAGGGTTTGGAACTTTCCGACCAGGACAAAGTGGCAAACAGCGGTTTTGAGATTGGAAACGCTTTGATTGGCTTCGCTGGAAAAGCCTTTGGCAGACTGACTTTTAATCTGACATTGAATGCTGCACAGTCTGGAGATGCTTTATTGCAGCAAGCTTGGTTCGATTTGAACCTGAAAGATGAATTGCGTCTTCGTGTCGGAAAATTTAAAACACCTTTTAATCAGGCTTATTTGGTGACGCTTGGTGAAACTCTCTTTCCGTCGTTGCCCGTTTCCCTGTCTGCTCCGGTGAATATTCCTTATTCACTTAATTCTGTTAATCCAAATCTTGCAACTGGTTTTGATTTAGGCGTGCAACTTCACGGTATCTTAAATAGACGCTGGGAATATCGGCTGGGCGTATTCAACGGAACGGGAATTGCTGTGAATGGTGCAAAGAAAACGTTAAGCGATGATTTGGGAATACCGTCGTTGCTTTATGCTGGAAGAATTGCCTACATGCCGAAAGGTGTAATGCCTGCTCATCAGGGAAGTCCTGATAACCTGAACGACAACAAATTGCTCGTTGCTCTTTCTACGTCGTACAACGTGGAAGCTAACTGGCAGGCAAGCAATGAT
>JAITHZ010000259.1 GCA_031279795.1 Bacteroidales bacterium | reverse complement strand
CAGTTAGCGCCATTTGACTATCGGTCAAATGGCGCTAACTCTGTAAAACAGCAAGAAAACAATTTGCGTCATCTGTGCGTTTTGCGCACTATGTTCAATTTCCCATTTCTGAGATAAACTTTATCCGTATCAACCGGACTTCTTCTTCGGTGAACTCAGGGCCTAATTCCAGAATGGCAGTGTCTATATTATCGGTTTGCGATTCCTTGAAATATTCGAAAATATCAACTATTTTGTCATCATCCATAATTTCATTCAGAAAATAGTCAATATTGATTTTCGTTCCGGAATAAACGATAGCTTCCACCTCGTCCAGCAGTTCGACGAACTCCAGACCTTTGGAGTTGGCGATGTCGTCTAAGGCCACTTTTCGGTCAATACTTTGAATAATGGCAACTTTCAGGTTTGACTTGCTGGCAACTGTACGAACGCGCAAATCTTCCGGACGTTCGATTTCGTTTTCTTCTACATGTTTCTTTATCAGGTCGATAAATTCTTTCCCGTAGCGTTTGGCTTTTCCTGCCCCAACGCCTGGAATGTTTTGCAATTCTTCGAGCCTGATTGGGTAGGTTGTTGACATGGCTTCGAGCGAAGGATCCTGAAAAATCACGAATGGAGGTAATCCCAATTTTTTCGATATTTTCTTACGCAGGTCTTTCAACATGGAAAACAAAACAGGGTCAACTGCTCCTGAAGCTCCGCCAGAGCGCGCTGGCGCATCGTCGTCATCGTCGTCAAAGTCGTGGTCTTCCGTAATTTTAAATGAGACAGGTTTCTGAAAAAATTTCTTTCCTGCCGACGTTACCTTTATTAATCCATAATTTTCTATGTCCTTGTCCAGATATCCAGCTATCAGCGCCTGGCGTATTACAGCCTGCCAGGTACGTTCCCTTTCATCACGTCCGATACCGAACAGTTCCAGCTTGTCGTGTTCATAGGATTGAATTTCGGATAAATCTTTCCCCACCAGCAAGCTTACGATGTAATCGGCCTTAAAGCGCTCTTTTAATGCCGTAACAGCCTCTATTACAGTGACAAGCAATTCGCAGGCTTCGATGTGTTTTTTCGGGTGCAAGCAATTGTCGCAGTTCTCGCAGTTCTCTTCGGTATAATCTTCGCCGAAATAGTGCAGGAGCGATTTTCTGCGGCACACCGACGATTCGGCATAAGCGGCTGTTTCCAGCAATAGCTGTTTGCCAATTTCCTGTTCGGCAATTGGTTTTCCCTGCATGAACTTTTCCAGTTTCTGCAAATCTTTATAGGTATAGAATGCGATGCACTGTCCTTCGCCGCCATCGCGTCCGGCGCGTCCGGTTTCCTGATAATAACCTTCGAGGCTTTTGGGTATGTCGTAGTGAATCACATACCTGACGTCGGGCTTGTCAATGCCCATTCCGAAGGCGATAGTGGCCACGATTACGGCTACTTTTTCCATGAGGAAAGAATCCTGATTCGTCGAACGACTAACGGAATCCATGCCTGCATGGTAGGGTAATGCATTGATCCCGTTTGCTTGCAGTACTTCCGACAATTCTTCCACTTTCTTTCGGCTCAGGCAGTAGATGATTCCCGACTTTTCCTCCTGAGATTTTATGTATTTGATGATTTCCTTTTCGATATTGGTCGTCTTTGGTCGGACTTCGTAATACAAATTCGGACGGTTGAAGGACGATTTGAAAACGTCGGCATCGCTCATCCCCAGATTCTTTTGAATATCGTGCTGAACTTTTGGCGTTGCCGTTGCTGTCAAGGCAATTAGCGGACGTTTCCCTATTTCGGTGATAATCGGGCGGATACGGCGATATTCAGGGCGGAAGTCGTGTCCCCATTCCGAAATGCAGTGCGCTTCGTCAACGGCATAAAAAGAAATAGGAATCTGTTTCAGAAATTCAACGTTTTCATCCTTGGCCAGAGATTCGGGGGCTACATACAGGAGTTTTGTCTTTCCAGAGAGAATATCGGATTTAACCTGGTCGATTGCCGCCTTGTTCAATGAAGAATTGAGAAAATGGGCGACGCCGTCTTCTGCACTGAAATTTCGCATGGCGTCAACCTGATTTTTCATTAATGCAATAAGTGGTGAAATTACAATGGCCGTTCCTTCCATCAACAGCGATGGCAATTGATAGCAAAGAGATTTGCCTCCGCCAGTGGGCATTAGTACAAAAATGTCTTTTCCTTCCAGCACACTCCTGATGACAGCTTCCTGATTTCCTTTAAATTTGCCGAAACCGAAGTGTTCTTTCAATTTCTCTGTTAATTCGTTTTTTTTAACCATAATAAGTTAATTTATTATATTATTTCGCTCTTTATTTAATTTTAATTCATTAAATGCCTTGCCAAGATGGTCAATGATGTCACCAGCAATCAAACTTTCTTCCGAAAAAGATTTGACGGCAATATCGCCGGCCAGTCCATGCAGGTAAACGCCAAGTATAGCGGCTTCTTTCAGAGAATAACCCTGAGCAAGCAATCCAAGCAAGATTCCTGTCAGTACGTCGCCGCTGCCGGCTGTAGCCATCCCTGCGTTGCCGGTGCTGTTGAAAAAACATTCGTTATCGGGGCAGATGATTGCCGTATATGCTCCCTTTAATATAATATAGGTATGATTTCTCGCAGCAAAACGTTGCGCTTTGATAAATCGGTCATAGTCCGATGCGGATTTTCCCGCCAAACGGTCAAATTCTTTTGGATGCGGTGTGATGATGCTGTTCGACGGAAATGCCTGGACAGGCCAGGTGGCTATAATGTTCAACGCGTCGGCATCCAGTACCACAGGGATATTGCCGGTAAGCGGTAAAAATTCTTCCAAAAAAGTCGAAGTTTGCGTCGTCGTTCCGATTCCCGGTCCAACGGCAATGGCCGAATAAGCGTCTAAATCGGGAATCTCTCCTATCGAATTGCTGTACGAATCCAGGCTTAGCATAGCTTCGGGAATGGCAGTTTGCATGATGCTCATTCCACATTCCGGCACATGGGCGGTCAGCAGTCCGATGCCCGTCCGCAATCCTGCTTTGGACGACAGTATGGCTGCGCCCATTTTTCCCAGACTTCCGGCAATGAGCAACCCATGTCCAAATGTTCCCTTGTGCGAAAACCGGTTTCTTTTATGCAATAATCTGGCAACATCCTGCGCTTCAAGCATCTGGATTGACGCTGGCGTATTCCGTATAGCCGCAGGATGCAGGTGGATGTCAATAATTTTCAGTTCCCCAACATACTTATCATTTTCAGCAAAGAAAAACGACAGTTTTGGGAACTGCAACGTCAGCGTAAGTGTTGCTTTGATGGCGCAGGTCGTACTGGCGTTATTTTCGTCGAACAGTCCCGAAGGAATGTCAATAGCAACGACTGTTGCCGACGACGCATTGATGTGTTTGACCAATGCAGCGTGACCGCCAGAGAGAGGCCGACTCAGACCAGAACCGAAAAGTCCGTCGATTACGACGTCATTTGCAGTGAGTTCCGGCGGTGGAAATTCACTGATGATTTCCGTAAATTGAATACCTGGAATTTTCAGCAACCGCTCCTTATTTTTCGCACAATCGGGAGAAAGTTTTTGAAATGGGTTACACAAAAATATAAATACCTGATAACCTTTACCAACCATCAATCTGGCAACAGCCAACGCATCACCTCCGTTATTGCCCTGACCGGCGAAAATGTAAATCCTGTGCGACAAATCGAAACGAAGTGCAATTTCATTTGTCAGCCGCATTGCGGCTCTTTCCATTAAATCTATTGATGCAATTGGCTCGTTATCAATTGTATATTTATCAATGTCGCGAATTGTTGATGTAGAAAAAATTTTCATTTTGAATAAAATTTTCGGCTGTTTTTTCAGATTACAAATATATAGGAAAAAAGTTTTCATTCAAATTATCCGTCCTTTTTTTAGCAGATTTTTTTTGAAAAACAAAAGTGAATAGATAATCAAAGTGTTACCCAAAAATTTTTAAATATTTTTAAGATGCATATTTTTTGCTTTTTTGGAATATTATTAAAAAAAGTTGTACCTTTGTCTCGTTTTATTAGAAGTATATGTTTTAATTAAAATTTACGAATATGATTCATTCTTTAAAAACAACAGCTATCATCGCAACTATGGCGTTATTGTGGATTGAGGCATTCAGTCAGGATATGAAAACGTCGAGCGACATAAACCGGTATGCGAACAGCGTACTTGGGTTGAATGATACTTATGCAGCGTCGTTGGCCAATTACCGTAAACTGCTGTCGGATGCTGACGGGAAATTTACGGCCATCAGATACGGCGGGGTGATACAGTCTATGCCCATAGATTGTAGTTGTTTGCAGATATCGCAAAACAAATCCGATGATTTGCATACAAAAATGAGCAATGTTTCCGACTTTATGTGGAAAAATGAATTGAACGGACTGATACAAGCTGCCGAAAGCGCAAGCCAGCGCGCAGTAATCCAGTGCAGTTATCTGAACAACTATTTTGTGAACAGCGAGTATTACAACGACAGGAGCAATCAGTTGTTCGACAGACTGAAAGCTGATTTCGTTGCAGCTATTCGCGATGCTTCTTCCAGCTGGAATACAGCAGTACAGGCTTCAGTAAGAGCAAGTCGCGGTGACTATTCACTTGTAGCGAACAGCTATGGTTCATCGCAACAGGCTTATGGAGGCAACTATTCAAACAGCAATTACAGTACTGGCAGCGGTTACGCCTCAAGCGGTGGCTACGGTTCGAACAGCAGCGACTACGCGAACCTGCGCAGTAGCAGTTCGTATGCAAATACTTACGGTGGAGCACCCTACACTTATCCCTATGGCAACTACACGAAAGGTCGAAGCGACAACAGCAGTTCCAGCAGATCATCCTACAGCAGCAGGGCGCAACGAAATGCAAATCAGGGAACTTACTACAGCAGTGCAAATCGCTCCTACGGTAATTACGGCAGCAGCAGTTACGGTAGTCCTTCTTATGGTAGCAACTATAGCGGTTCGTCTTACGGTAGAACATAAACCAGACCATCATCAAAAAGACCATAAAACGGTAC
>JAITHZ010000149.1 GCA_031279795.1 Bacteroidales bacterium | reverse complement strand
GTCGGCGCCAAAAGAAACGCCCACACCAGAAACACCTTGCATTCCAAAAACCTCTGTCAGATTGTCGTAACGTCCGCCGCCGGAGATGCTGCCGATTTCTGCGTCCTGCGCTTTTACTTCGAAGATGGCTCCGGTATAGTAATTCAGCCCGCGCGCCAGTGTGACGTCGAGTTCCAGCGCAGCTGTCAGGCTGGTTGTGTTTTGCAAGATGAATGTTAGCTCGGCAATACCTTTCTGTCCGATGTCGGATTTATTCAATATCTGGCGCAGTGTATTGAGTTTCTTGTCGTTTGGGCCGTCAAGCAGGATAATCGGCTGCAGACAGGAAATAGCTTCGGGCGCAATCCCTTTTTGCGCCAGTTCTTCATTAACTTTTTCCAGCCCGATTTTATCTAATTTGTCAATAGCGGTCGTTATGTCGGTGATTTTATCGGCTTCTCCGATCATTTCGGCAATTCCTGCAAGGATTTTCCGGTTGTTTATCTTGATGCAAACGCGCATGTTGAACCTGGCAAAGACATCGTCAATAAGCTGAATGAGTTCCACTTCATTCCACAGCGAATCGCTTCCAACCATGTCGGCGTCGCATTGAAAAAATTCGCGATAACGCCCTTTTTGAGGTCGGTCGGCTCGCCAGACTGGTTGTATCTGATAACGTTTAAACGGAAAATCAATTTCGTTGCGATGTTGCACAACAAAACGTGCAAAGGGTACGGTCAAATCATACCGCAGCCCTTTTTCCGATATCTTTCCGCTCAGGCCGGTCGCATTGTTTGTCAGAAGTTCTTCGGAATGGATATTGGCTAAAAAATCGCCGGAATTTAGAATTTTGAACAATAGCTTATCGCCTTCTTCCCCGTATTTACCCAACAGTGTGGATAAATTTTCCATAGCCGGCGTTTCGATTTGCTCGAATCCGTATAACTTAAAAACCGCTGATATGGTGTTGAATATGTAGTTACGTTTTGCCATTTCCTGCGGTAAGAAATCACGTGTTCCTTTTGGAATAGCTGGTTTTTGCATTTTTAGTATTTTTTCCGCAAAGATAGGGAAAAAAATTGAGAATATTGAGAATTTTCAATCTCAATTTGTGAGCGCCTTCGTGAAACTTCATATAAAATACAAGAAAAAGATGGTAAGTTGGGTTAATTCTCAATTTACAATTCAAAAAAATGTGTAATTTTGCGTTCTAAAATTATATAGATGTATAATCAGGTAATAAAGACATTAGAATCCGGTGGCGTTGTGTTAATTGCTACCGATACGGTTTACGGGTTGGCAGCATTGCCTGCGGATGAGAAGGCTGTTGACAGGATTTATGTATTGAAAGAACGCCCACGCTGCATGTTTCTGCCGGTGATGGTATCCGGCGTTTCCGACATGGAATTATTGGGATTGAAAATCAACGAGAATGTACATAAACTGCTTGCTTCTGAGTTGGTGCCGGGCGCTATAACTTTTGTGCTGGGATTCGACGATGGATTTCAGAGACCAGACTGGCTGAAGGAACGAAACGAAATAGCCGTCCGCATACCGGATAATTCCTTTCTCCTTGCTGTTTTGCGGAAAACGGGACCGTTGCTGGTTACAAGCGCCAACCGACACGGACGCCCCGATACGCCCGATAATGTGGGGGATATTTTGCTGGAATTAAACGGACAGCCCGACTTCATTGTCGAGGATGGCAAAGGTAAAGAAACGCCGTCAACGATTGTCAACTGTCGGTACAACCCGCCAATAATTGAACGGCATGGGGCGATTTCGGAAGAAATAATTAATAACATACTGGAAAAATGAACGATATCGTATTAGGCATTGAAACCTCGTGCGACGATACAGCCGTTGCGTTGGTCGACTCCAATGGCAACATACTGTCGTCGGTCGTTGCGTCACAATTAGAAGTTCACGCCGAGTTTGGCGGCATTTATCCCGAATTTGCTGCACGGGCGCACGTCACCGCCATATTGCCATCCATCCATGAAGCAATGAAAAAAGCAGGAATCCGTCCTCAGGATATTCGCGCCATTGGCGTGACACGCGGTCCGGGACTGATTGGTTCACTGCTCGTTGGCATTAACACAGCCTCTGGACTGGGCGCTGCATGGAATAAACCCGTAATTGGCGTCAATCATTTGCGCGGTCATCTCCGCAGCGTCGACCTCGAAAAGCAACGAGTGGGGTATCCAGCAATCGTCTTGCTTGTTTCTGGAGGGCACACCTTTCTGGCCTCCATGAAAAGCACAACGGATATTGAAATACTGGGAAGCACAGCCGATGATTCTGTAGGCGAAACCTACGACAAAGTCGGTCGAATGCTTGGACTGGGATACCCTGGCGGCCCCGTGGTCGACCGAATGGCAAGGAACGGAAACGCATCCATCCCATTCCCGCGTCCGGTGATCAACAAGGGACTGGATTTTTCTTTTTCCGGATTGAAATCGGCCGTTTCCCGTTATCTGGAAACAAACAGGGAGGCGATACCGGAAGATGTCGCCGCATCTTTCGTTCGGGCGGTAATGGAGGTGCTGATGAAGAAGTCGCAACTCGCCTTGAGGGAATATCCGTCGAGATCGTTTGTAATAGTTGGAGGCGTAGCCGCAAGTCCGCAATTAAGAGAAGAAGCCGCCAGGCTGTGTGAACAACAGAATGTCGAACTGTGCCTTCCGCCCCTGCGATGGTCAACCGACAACGCGGCCATGATAGCAATGGCCACGTTCGACTACCTGAATCTGTCCATCTACAAACCCCCAGTTGCCGAACTGCAATTGTCTATGAATGATTTCTGATACTATGACATACATCATATCTACAGCATTATTAATGATTTCTGTTTTTGCTTTTGGTCAAACAGAAAAGGGAACTGTCCGTCTGGGAGGAGACACCAGTTTCTTATTTGCAAACACCCAATATGACGGTTCGTACTACAGCCTGAAATCGGTAGACTTTGCGGCAAGCGGCGACTATTTTTTCCTCAACCGGTTTGCAAGCGGACTGGAATTTGGATTCACCTGGAACAAATACGGCGAAGGCGCTGCAAGTTGCCGTATCAATTCTGGCGTCAATTCACGCTACTACCTGCCAATTCCAACTACGGTTTTTTTGGGGGCTGGCTTTGACCTCGTAACAGAAATTTATGCTTCCGAGACAGCTACCGGTACCGGATGCAGATTTCAGGCAGGATATGCCATTTTTCTGAATAAACACATTGCATTGGAAACAGTCTTCAATTACCGACTGGGCTTATCTGATAAAAACAACGGCACAAAATACGATCAGTATGGCGCCCAAATAGGGCTTAGCGTCTATTTTTGATTCAACCGGATTAATACACAGATCATGCTTGATAAACGAACCCTAAAATATGTCCATTCATTGGAATTGCGAAAATTCAGGAGCGAATACCGAACTTTCCTTGCAGAAGGTTCAAAGCTGGTTGGGGATATTATCGGTGTTTTTTCGTGTCGCTACCTGTTTGCAACCTCCGACTGGCTGGCAGAACATGCGGAAATACATGCTGAACGGATAATGGAAGTCAGCAAAGAAGAACTGCGCCGATTAAGTCTGCTGAAAACGCCAAAAGATGTGGTGGCAGTGTTCTACCTGCCTGATTATGCAATAACTGAAATTGACGCTGCTGCCCAGCTTGTTCTTGCAGTTGACGGAATACAGGATCCTGGCAACCTGGGAGCTATGGTCAGATTAGCCGATTGGTTTGGTATTGAACATCTTGTCTGTTCTCTGGATACAGTTGACATTTTCAATCCAAAAGCTGTGCAGGCAACTATGGGCGCTCTGGCACGGGTGCAGGTGCATTATGCGTCGCTTCCCGACTGGCTGAGCCAACTCCCGCCGACACCAGTTTTCGGAACATTCCTCAACGGTGAAAATATTTACCAAAGTAGCCTGTCTTCATTCGGTGTTAT
>JAITHZ010000133.1 GCA_031279795.1 Bacteroidales bacterium | reverse complement strand
TGCTAATCATGAGTCCGTTGATGCGTCCGTATAATACCAATGGCGATTATTATTTGTATGCTGACCAGATCGCCGATGAGTATAAATGGGACACACAGAACAGTGCCAACAAAAATCCGATTGCCTATATGGATTATTCCAGTAATCAATATATCGGTAAATCCTATTCGCTACAGGGAAGTCTGTACGCCGAATTACAACCCGTTAAAAATTTGAAACTGCGCTCGCAGTTCGGATATTATTTTGGCGCTTCTTCCTCTCGCGCTTATGTGCCGGCCTATCCGGCATTGACTTTTAGCCTTGGCGGAGACGGCAAAGATCGTGTTACTCAATCACAAAGCGTCGGACACTCGTGGTCGTTGGAGAATACGCTGAATTATGTATTTGCCCTTGAAAATAGACATGATTTTGATGTTTTGATTGGACACACCGTTTCCAAATCAGGCTACGGCGAAAATATTAGCGCCAGTAACACCCAATCATCGTTTACCGACTTTGAACATGCCTATTTGTCCAATGTTCCGGGAACGGCAACAATAACCTCCCCGCCATCGGGAAGTCCATACGGACAAAGCGCTTTGGTCTCATTTTTTGGACGTGTTAATTACAACTATCAGGAAAAATATTTGGCCAGCTTGATTATGCGCGCTGACGGATCTTCTATTTTTGCTCCGGGTCATCGTTGGGGCTATTTCCCGTCTATTTCTGCAGGCTGGGTTATCAGTAATGAAGATTTTTGGGAGAATGTAAAAGGCATTAATTTTCTGAAACTCCGCTTTTCTTATGGGCAAAACGGGAACAACGGCGTAGCGGCAAATCAGCATCTTGCGCTTATAGCAACAAGTGGGTTAAGCAATGGATATCCTTTCGGAAATTCAATGGGCGATGCCTCGGTAGGTTCTTACCCATCACGATTAACGAATTCTGAATACAAATGGGAAACACAGGAAATGATCAATTTCGGTATTGACACTCGTTTTTTGAATAGCCGCTTAGGATTTGAGTTTGACGTTTATCAACGTCACACGTATGACTGGTCTGTTATTCCATCCATTCCAACGTATTTAGGAGCTTCGCCGGCATACGCTAATGGCGGTGGTGTAAAAAACAGCGGTTTTGAAACGATTTTCCGCTGGAACGATCGTGTTGGCAAGGACTTTTCTTACGGAGCTAATCTGTCGCTGGGCTATAATAAAAACAATGTAACAGAAATCTTGAGTGCAGAAGGTTTATTTCACGGTTCTTCGGGCGTACTTTGGGGTACCGCTCCCGAATGTTACCGCATCGAGGTCGGAAAACCGATGGGTTTCTTCTATGGTTATAAAACGGCCGGCGTATGGCAAAATCAACAGCAGATAGATGACTATCGGGGAGCTAAATTAGGGAAACCGGAACCAGGCGACCTGATTTGGGTGGATAATAATGGCGACGGTGAAATTACCGAATTGGATCGTACCATGATTGGCAATCCGCATCCGGATATGACTTTGGGATTTTCGTTTAATGTAGGTTATAAGGGTTTTGATTTGTCGGTTACTACCTATGGCGCTTTTGGTCAGCAAATTATGAAATGCTATCGCGATTTTGTATCGTCGCCGTACAACAATTATACGACCGAAATCTTCAATCGTTGGCACGGTGAAGGCACTTCAAACAGGTTCCCGCGTTTGGCAGTAGCATCGCATCTCAATTACAGCAATTTGTCTGACATTTATGTAGAAGACGGCGATTACTTGAAAATCAAAAATGTAACTTTCGGTTATGATTTCAAACGGTTGTTGCCGAAACTTCCTGTGCAACAATTAAAACTGTATATAACCGCTCAAAATCTGTTTACTTTTACCGGATATTCGGGTATGGATCCCGAAATCGGCTACAGTGCCGGCGATTCGTGGACGAAAGGGATTGATCTTGGATTTTATCCGAGCGCACGAACCTATATGGTAGGAGCAAGTATTAAATTTTAAAAATAAACAATCATGAAAAAAATAGGAATATTATTATTCGCAATGTGCTTGTTTGTCAGCTGCGAGGATTTTTTAACTCCCGACGTACTGACAACGAAAACAGCAGATAATTATCCGGCGACCGAAAAAGAAGCGGAAGAAATGCTGACAGGCGTGTATTCGCAAATGCTGTTTCAGGATCCGGAAGTATCATCACAGTTTTATATCGCCCAGTTGGCCGGTGATGAATGTTTGGGTGGTAATACCATCGGATCAAACAACTGTGCTACCAACTTTCTGATGTATACGAATCTGAATTTGCATATAGGATACAACGAGGGTGAAAACTGGGTGCCTGGCATGTGGAATCGTGATTATAAACTGATTTATCGTGCCAATGTGGCTTTACAGGCTTTCGAGAATTTCAAGGGATGGTCAAGTGAAACGAAAAAAAATACCTACTTGGGTGAAGTGTATTTTCTGCGGGCCTATGCCTACAATGAACTCGCTCAGACTTTCGGAGGAGTGCCTGTGCGCCTGGGTACGGATATGGAAAATTTACCCCGTGCATCGGTGGACGCTGTTTACGAACAGATTGCCTCCGACCTGAAAAACGCGATTGAACTCTTACCCAATAACGCTTATTTAGGTGATGACCCGATGGCAGGCCATGCTACTAAATATGCGGCAGAGGCCATGATGGCGCGTGTATTTCTGTTTTATACAGGACGTTACGCAAAAACAGGATTGCCTGGAGGCATTAACAAACAGCAGGTAATTACCTGGATTGATGACTGCGTAAACAATTCGGGACACGATCTTATAAGCGATCAGCGGAATCTTTGGGCATATTCCAACAATGCTACAAATGATAATACTGCAGGCTATCGTTATCAATATGCAGTAAATAATGGCTTGCATTGGGATGGATTGAACTCAGCAGAAACGGTTTTTGCCAACAAACACAAACTGAAAGGAAACAGTTGGACTTACACCTGGTACAGTAACACTGTCGCTCAATTTTTTTCGCCTCCCAATACCGATGGAGCGGAAACGCCTAAAAACAGTTATCCTTTTGGACAAGGTTGGGGTGCCGGACCTGTTTCGCCCGCCTTTGTCGATGAATGGAAAGCCTGGTCGGCTCAAACGCCCAAAACAGCAGGTGTTACCGAAGATCCGCGTTTATCCGGATCCATTTGGTCGTACGATGCATTAGATCCTAACAATGCCGGATCTAAATTGCTTATCGACCGCAAATTAAACGCCGACGAGCCGAATTATACGGTGAATAAGATTTATGTGGAACAAACCGGATACAGCCAGAAAAAATACATCAACATCAATTCGTATTACAACGGACAGTTTACGGCATTTGGGTTGCAGCTTTACCCCAATGATCCTCCGGGTGTCATCAGCCAGTCTTTAAATAATATTGCCGATTTAGTGCTAATACGCTTTGCGGACGTATTGCTAATGCAATCGGAATTGAAAGAAGATGCTATCGGCTTGAATCGCGTACGCGCCCGTTCACACCTGGCTCCGGTTGCCTATTCGCTCGATGCTGTTAAAAACGAGCGCCGCTACGAATTGGCTTTTGAAGCGATACGCTGGTTTGATCTGCTTCGCTGGTCGGGACCTTCGCTCGAAGAAGCCGGCAATGCATTGAACAGGCAAAATGGTTTTACGGTGATCAATCAGGCCTCAGTAGTGCCAATGATACAGTACGATTACAAAGCGCGTTTGAAAGCGACACAGGGTTATTGGCCTGTACCGCTATCGGAAATCGACCTTTCAAACGGAGTGTTGGAACAAAATCCGGGTTGGGGTGCTGAAGCATTTTTTACCTCTTGGAATAATGTACACTAACTAAAAAAACAAAAAATATGAAGACGAAAGTATATAGTTTAACAATAGGCCTTGCATTATTCGGCATAGCCGCATGTACCCCTTTAGAAGATACAAGTTTACGAGATGAATTTGCAAAAACCGGCACACCAATCTCCAGCGAAGCGTTGACGGCGGCACTCTCCGTTACTCAGCCCATTCCCAATTCGGATGACAAGGTGGAAGGCGATCAGTATGTAGTATTTAATAATTCCCGCAAAGATATTGCAGGCACATGGTTTGTTCAGACCTCCACCGGCGTAAAACAGTACCATACCGACCACGATACGGTGGTTTATGCAGGAAACGGTGTCTATACTATTTATTTTGTAGGCTTATCCGAAAAAAAGGCTGTAACATCGGAAACATTTACGGTTACGGTTACCAACTGTTTTGATGAGTATATGACTTTCCTTTCCGGAGCCGAAGACAAGGCGGATAAAACGGCAAAGAAAACATGGAAATTACTTAATCACCCCATGGCATTCTATAACGGGATGTACGGTGCATGGAAATATTACGAGATGGCTCCA
>JAITHZ010000076.1 GCA_031279795.1 Bacteroidales bacterium | reverse complement strand
TCCCACTTCTGGAGGTCTGAATTCGTAATTCGTAATTAATAATTCGTAATTAATAATTAACGGGCTGTGTTTTTTTCGCAGAAATAGGATCTGCGTAAATATCATTATGAAACTTTTTTGCCTGAAAATAAATCAAAATGAAATACTAATAAAAAAAATTGCAGCAAAATGATAAAAAAAATCACTATTTGCTTGCACTATTAAAATAAACATACTACCTTTGCCGCGTGATTTTAATCCTTTCCATAAAAAGGATACATTCATTTATTAAAAAAACATGCTATATGAAAAAGATTGAAGCAGTTATTCGCAAGACAAAATTCGATGACGTGAAAGAGGCGCTTGTAGCAGCCGACATCGAATGGTTCTCGTATTCCGAAGTGAGGGGAGTAGGAACCGACCGCCAGGAGCGGATTTACCGAGGCGTTATTTATGACACCAGTTCCATTGAACGAATATTGTTAAATATCGTTGTTCGGGACATTAATGTGGAAAAAGCGATTGCCGCCATCCGACAGTCGGCTTATACAGGGGAAGTGGGCGACGGACGGATTTTTATCTATCCTGCCGAAGATGCAATCAGCATCCGTACCGGAAATCGCGGAGACGCAACATTGTTTATCTCCGACGGAAAGTGATCTTAATGCAAACTAAAAACTAAAATAAATATGAAAACATATTTCAAAACTCCGTATACACGATTCGTGGTCTTTTTGGCAATTATTGTGGGAATTATCTCCCTGTCTCGCCTTTATGCACAGGATTCCATTTCTGTTGATACGATTCAGACACCAGTTGCCGCTGTAGCAGAAACAGAAGCGCAAGCCGTAGAAGCAGCAGACCCTACAGCCGATTTGGGATTGTCGCTCGATACCGTCTGGATGTTGCTGGCCGCAATGCTGGTGTTTTTTATGCAACCCGGCTTCGCCCTGGTTGAGGCTGGATTTACACGGACAAAAAACACAACGAATATTCTGATGAAAAACTTCCTTGATTTTTCGCTGGGATCATTGCTGTTCTTTCTCGTAGGCTTCGGGATCATGTTCGGGAAAGGAGGATTTGCCGGAATACCGAACTTTGCCGACCTTAGCTTTTACGACAGCGCCCTTCCGGTCGAAGGTTTCCTGATATTTCAGACCGTGTTCTGCGCAACGGCAGCAACTATCGTTTCCGGCGCAATGGCCGAACGCACCAAGTTTCAGATGTATCTTGCCTATACCGTATGCATCAGCATTTTTATATATCCCGTTTCCGGTCACTGGACATGGGGCGGAGGCTGGCTGATGGCCGACGACGGCTGGGCGGCAACAAATATTGGCGCTACGTTCCACGACTTTGCCGGCTCTACCGTCGTTCATTCGGTTGGCGGATGGCTGGCGCTGGTTGGAGCGTGGGTGCTCGGACCGCGTATCGGTAAATACGCCAAAAACGGCCAGTCGAAAGCTATTCCCGGACACAACTTGACGCTTGCTTCACTGGGCGTTTTCATCCTGTGGTTTGGCTGGTTCGGATTTAACCCCGGTTCGCAGCTGGCGGCTTCCGGACTGGAAAATCGCGTGGCTATCTCGCATGTGTTTCTGACAACTAACCTGGCTGCCTGTGCCGGTGGATTCTTCTCGCTGATAACGGCATGGGCTAAATACAGGAAACCGTCGCTGTCGCTTACCTTAAACGGCGTGCTGGCCGGACTTGTCGGCATAACCGCAGGATGCGACGCCGTATCGCCTGTCGGTGCGCTTGTTATCGGCGCACTGTGTGGAATTGTTATGGTGTTTTCGGTAGAATTTATTGACAAAACACTCAAGATCGACGACCCTGTAGGCGCATCGTCGGTGCATGGCGTCTGTGGACTGTTGGGCACGGTTCTTACCGGATTGCTGGCTATCGACGGCGGACTGTTATACGGCGGAGGCTCGGCTCTGTTCCTTGTTCAGCTGACGGGGGCAATTGCCATCGGAGTGTGGGCGGCTGTCATGGGATTTGTCATTTTCAAGGGATTGGATTTGCTGTTCGGAATCCGTGTCGAAAAACGAGTGGAAGAAGAAGGTCTCGACATTTATGAACACGGCGAGGCGGCATATAATTAAATTGTAAGTAGAACTAAATCAAAAATTAAAACAAGAATCGTTATGAAAAAAATTGAAGCAATCATTCGTAAATCCAAATTTATTGATGTTCGTGAAGCATTGCATGAAGCCGACATTGATTTCCTGTCGTGGTGGGACGTAAAAGGGCAGGGCGATGCCAAGCAGGGATTGATATTCCGAGGAATAGCCTACGACATCAATACGATTGACCGTATTTACGTGTCGTTTGTTGTTCGCGACCAAAATGTGGACAAATCGGTGGCGGCCATTCTCAAGGCGGCCTATACTGGCGAAAGCGGCGACGGGAGGATATTTGTGTCCGATATTTCGCAGTCGATCCGTATCCGTACCGGTGACCACGGCGATGAATCGTTGTACAATAAATAAATTATTAAATTACGAATAACAAATCAGAATCAGATGAAAACTCAGATGAAATATTGGATGCTTGCAGGAGCATTGGTTGCTTTTCCTGCAATGGTGGCGGCGCAGGAAGCTGTAGCAGATGCGCCGACGTTGAACACTGGAAACACGGCATGGATACTGGCTGCTACCATGCTGGTGATGTTGATGACGCTTCCGGGACTGGCCTTTTTCTATGGCGGACTGGTGCGACGCAAGAATGTGTTGAGCGTCATGATGCAGTGCGTAGTGTTGACCTCCGTCATCACGATTGAATGGATTATTTACGGTTATTCCGCCGTTTTCGGGACAAGTTTGCAGGATTGCTGGATTGGCGGGAGCATCGGCGGATTCGACAAACTGTTTTTGAACGGCATTCAACTTGATACGCTAAATCCGGGAGGAGGTAATATTCCGGAAATACTTTTTGCACTGTTTCAATGTAAATTTGCGGTGATAACTCCCGCTTTGATTGTCGGTGCGTTTGCCGAACGGATAAAGTTTTCTGGATTCCTGCTCTTTTCCCTTCTGTGGGCGATACTGGTTTACAACCCGATGGCTCACTGGGTATGGGGTGGCGGATGGAT
>JAITHZ010000062.1 GCA_031279795.1 Bacteroidales bacterium | reverse complement strand
ATATTTTATAAGAATTATGAAATTTAAAATTAATTAATATTATGGAGAACTTTAAAAACTACAATGACATGAAAAAAATTGTTCAACAGTGTTTATGTGTGTTATTTGTCCTCTTCTTTATTCAGTGTAATGATGAAGCGGACAAATATTATGAACGTCCGGATTGGCTTGAACCTCCTGTATATGAGGTGTTGATGAAAGACGGACGGTTTAGCCGCTACTTGCAGTGCGTGGACAGGACAAACTATGCAAAGGTGCTGAAAGGCGCAGGTCTGTATACTGTTTTTGCCCCCAACGACGTGGCTTTTTCCGCGTGGCTAAGTGAAAAATCCTACGCTTCGGTGGCCGATATTCCGCAGACCGAAGTCGAACGGTTAGTTGCCTATTCGATTGTATACAGCAGCTGGGTGCTGGCGCATCTGGGCGACTACTACTCCGAAGGCCTCTACTTGCACGGCGCATTCAAGCGACAGACCAACTGCTATGCGCTTCCGTATCGCGACCCTGAGTTTGACAACAACTGGGTGCTTGATTCACCTGTTCCTGCCGGTTATTCCGACCTCTACAGCAACTACAAGTACCTTCCGGTTTATACCACGGCGTATTTCAACAGTTTTCCCGTATCGCTGACTGCCTACGATTACAATGTATTCTACCCCGAGGTAACATTTACGGGTAAAAACGTGCAGGGAGGAACGATTCTCAAGGAAGATATCCGTGCATGCAACGGAATCATTCACGAAGTTTCGACTGTCAACGAGCCAATTGACAACATTGACGCCATCTTGCACAAAAGCGACTACAGCGTTTTCAAGTCGCTCATCGACCGCAAAAACCTGACGGGTGAATACACATTTAAAAACTATACCGAATTGCCGGCAGATATTACGGAAAAATTCCAGAAAATATTACCCGACGCCGACATTAAAACCTTGTATGTGAAGATATACAGTTCATCGTCGCTTAGCTTTTCGCCCATAATGGAAAACGTTGTTTCGCTGGCGACAGGATCTGTCGACCCCGAAAAAGCTGGAAACACGTTGTTTGTGCCGCAAAATGCAGTCCTGACCGACTTCATCAACAGCAAGTTACTGAAATATTACGAAAGTGTGAATGAATTGCCGCAGGAAATAATCCTGCAGCTTATCAACACGCACATGGTGCAGGAGCAGATTTGGCCGTCGATGTATGAAGGTTCAATGAACGCAACCGGCGAATATCTCAACGGTGAAGGCCGATCTGGTAAAAAATTTGACGAAAATGGCATTGTTAAAAAAACTGTTGCCAGCAACGGGTTCGTTTTCCAAACCGACAAGGTGATTAAAAGCCGGTTTTTTGAAACGGTTTATTCCGAAATTTTCCTCAATCCGGCGCACACCATGCTCAACCGTGCATACCTGAACTTTTATGAAAGCTCGCTGCGCGAAGAAGTGATGCAAAGCCCATTAAACGGCTACAACTCCGAACGCTACACAATGCTGAATTTTCCCGACGCCCTGTTGCAGGACGACGGATTTACCTACAGCACACTGACAAACAGCTTCTCCAATTCGGAGATGAACACCAATGCCGAAGACCGCCTCAAACGCCTGATGCGCATGCACATTTTCCCCGGAGTGAAAAACAGTGAGATTGATGCTACAGTAACGGATTTTTCCGGCGCAAACATCAATTATGGCCAGTGGGGATTTACCGTTACGCAGTACGGAGACCCGATTCGCTTTAAAGACAATCAGTTGCAGGCAGCCGGAAACATCGAAGACAACACCTTCGTAACGCTCTCCCTGCAGGATTCATACATCAACGGTGATGTTTACAATGTGGACAGAATGCTTCAGTACTCCCCACGCGAAACGGCAGCCGGCGACGCTCGCTTCCAGGATTTGACTCTCTGGCAATACCTTGACCGTGCGAGAAGAGAAAATCCAAACGTGAGTCAGTTTGTTGATTATGTGGAACGATGCCTGAAAAATGCCGATACAGACGAACTGGCCGGAATAAAACCCGAAAACTATTATACCGTGCTGATGCCCAACAACTCGGCCATGCAGCAGGCGCGCAACAGAGGCTACATCAAAGAGCTGGCAGCTGTTACCACAACCGATATCGAAGCAATGGCGCAGGCAACCCAATTTGTGAATGCCCATATTTTGCAGGGCAGAGTGCTGGTAGATGATGGACTGTCCTATCTGTATCCGTATAATCCGATGGAACCAAGCCGTTATCTGGCGTCGACGCTGTTGAAAATAACCAACGAGGAGCTTGGTTTAACCAATGAACGGACGCTCATTGAAATAACAAAAACTGCGGCAGGACTGCTTAATTTCGTTCCGCAGAATATAATGCAGGGGAGCAAAGTACTGGTACAGGCAGGAGTCGGAAGCACTCTGGTCTTGCGCGTGCAGCGAGGAGTACCTACAGGTTCCACCATCCCGAATAATTACAAGAGCAACCGTATTGCATGCAAGGCTGTGTTGCACGAAATCAATAACTTTTTTACTTTTCAGGAAATAAATCCATGAAAATTAACACATAACATCAGTTGAAAAAATGAAACGAATCACAAAAAAAACAGGCATGACGCTCATGCTGCTGGTTTTGTTCCTTTCCGGCGCATTTGCTCAGCAAAAAGCCTTGATACGCGGAAACGTTATATCCGCACAGGACAAGGAACCGCTTATTCAGGCTACTGTAGTGGAAATGAACAGCGAAAACCGTATTGTTGCCAGTACGGTTACCAATCTGGATGGAAATTTCAGTCTGAACATCACCGATACAAGAAATAAGCTGGTAATCAGCTATATCGGGTATAAAACGAAAGAAATCCGTATTGGTTCGAATACATCAATGAAAGTATTGATGGAGGAAGACGATCACACGCTGTCGGAAGTTGTGGTAACGGCACGTCCCAAATCAAGCGTAGGCGGTCTGACGATTGACGAGCGAGACGTATCGCAGGCCATCAGCAAACTGAACGCAGGAGAAATAGCCGACTTGCATGTTGCTTCTATCGACGAAGCCATTCAGGGACGTCTCTCCGGCGTGGACGTTGTGAGCAACGCTGGCGATCCGGGCAGTGGAATGTCTATCCGCATTCGCGGTACGACGTCCATCAACGGAAATAACCAGCCAATGATAGTGGTTGACGGCATCCCGCTGGAAACGGAAATCGGCGCTGATTTCGATTTCAGCACCGCCACAGAAGAAGAATTTTCACAGCTGCTCAATGTCGCTCCCGCCGACATCAAGGACATTACCATCCTGAAAGATGCGGCAGCTACTGCAATCTGGGGGTCGAAAGCAGCCAATGGCGTGCTGGTGATTACTACCCAGCGCGGGGGAATTTCTCCGCCGAAAGTGACTTTCAGGGCTACCTATTCTCATTACCCGATTCCCAAAGCTGTGCCAACTCTCAGTGGTGACGAATACAGCACGCTCATTCTGGAATCGCACTTGAATGCAGGAACCATTATGAATCCCCTGTGGGATCCTGAATTTGCATACGACCCGAACAATCCCGAATACTATTATCACTACGCGAACAATACTGACTGGGTTAGGGAGGTAACACAAGTTGGACATGCGCAGGACTACAACCTGTCGGTACGCGGCGGAAGCAATGCTGTGCGCTATTCATTCTCTACCGGCTATTACAGCACAGTCGGAAATACAATCGGTACCGGCCTGCAGCGCATCAACACGCGCATGAACCTCGACTATTTCGTTTCTGACAAACTGCGTTTCAGCGCCGACATCGCCTATACTCATTCCTTCAACCGGCGAAATTTTGTTCCGAACGACGACAAGGAAAGGTACGACGTACGCACTCATGCCTACACGAAAATGCCTAACCAGAGCGTTTACCGCTTTAACGAAAGAGGCGAGACTTCGTTGTATTTTACGCCCGTTTCCAATCCGCAAGGCAGCTATCCCGCCGTTTTCAATCCGGTTGCAATGGCTAACGACGGTATTTTTGACATTACGAGCGAAAAAATCATCCCGCACCTGAATCTGACCTATATGCCGAATCTGACCTGGCGTTACACATTTGACGTAGGTTTTGACGCTGGAAACGACAAGAAGAAAAAATTTCTGCCGCAAACGGCCACAGGCCTGGAATGGTATAAGGACCAGACAAATCTTACGTCCGACGCCGACAACGAATCGTTTGTTGTTCAAACGTTCAACAAGCTGTTTTTTACACCGCAAAATGCCGACCAGGAACGCCACCGCTTCATTGCTTTGCTGGGTGTTAATACATACGACCGCAGCAGTTATTCCTTCTTTTCGTCAACCTCCAACCTGGCGTCGCCGCTGCTGCAAGACCCTTCGGTGGATTCCCGCATTTATCCAAGCGGCGAAATAAGATCGGAGTTTAGTCAGCAGCGAACAGTCAGCACCTATGCCAACGCAAACTATACTTTCCTCGACCGGTATACTATTTTCGGAAACCTGGCGCTAAACGGAGATTCCCGTTTCGGGAAAAACTTTCGCTACGGACTGTTTCCTGCGATCTCCGGACGGTATCGAATTTCCGGCGAACGTTTTATGCGCGGTATCGAATGGCTGGACGATCTGTCAGTACGCGCCTCGTGGGGGATTACCGGCAAAGCGCCCGAACGCGACTACCTGTTCTACAATCGCTACAACACATACAGCTGGAGTTATCTGGGACAGACCGCCACATATCCATCCAACCTCGAACTGAGCGAACTGCGCTGGGAAGAATGTACGACAAACAACATCGGATTCAATTTCGTGGCATTGAAATACAAACTGAACATCGAATTTGACTATTACGTCCGTTCAACGAAAAACCAGTATATGGAGAATATGAAAATACCCACGTCTTCGGGTTTCTCAACGATGAATATGAATTCCGGCACGCTGGAAAATCGTGGCTGGGAATTAAGCGTTAACTATACGCCTATTAAAACAAAAGACTGGAATGTCAATTTCGCTTTCAACCTGGCTCGATCTGAAAATCGCATTACGGAACTCTCCGAATATGCATCCATGGAGTCGGGGCAGTGGAATCTAAATGGCAGTTATCTTTCCCGCGTGATTATAGACCAGCCAATCGGCTCGTTCTACGGATATTTGTATGACGGCGTATACTTGAACAGCGACCAGACCATTGCCCGCGACCGAAACGGTCTGCCTATCTACACAGTGGATGAGCAGGGTTTCTCGACGCCGCTTTACATGCGCTTCGGCTACCCTTCGATGGACTATGTGTTCCAGCCCGGCGACGCACGTTATAAAGACCTGAACAACGACGGAAACATTAACTACCAGGATATTGTCTGGCTTGGCGATTATACTCCGCTGTTTACCGGAGGATTGACGCCGTCCATCAAGTTCAGGGAATTTTCGCTGAACTCCGTTTTCTATTTCCGCTACGGAAACGATGTCATCAACATGGCGCGCATGGAAATGGAAAACATGTACGGTTATAACAACCAGAGTCGTTCGGTGTTACGACGTTTCCGTCATGAATATGCAACCCCTGAAGAAGCTCCTGCCGACCTGCTGCCCCGTGCGTTGAACGGAAGCGGTTATAACTGGCTGGCTTCCGACCGGTTCGTGGAAGACGGATCATTCCTTCGCTGGAAATCAATCACATTCCGCTACAATTTCAAAAAGAAATGGCTGACGCCTTACAAGCTCTCGGAACTCTATCTGTATTTCACTATGCAGAACATCTATTTGTGGACGAACTACACAGGACAAGATCCCGAAGTGCCAATGACCGGCAAAACTCCAGGCTGCGACTATGCACGTTCACCAGTACCGAGATCCTATACATTCGGCCTTAATGTATCTTTTTAATCATTGTTAATTAACAAAATAAAACATATAAAATTATGAAACAGTTCAATATATCTCGCGCGTTGCAACTTTTAGCCTGCATTCTGTGCCTCACATGCTCATCATGCGGGTGGCTTGAGTTGGAACCGGAAGACGGCGTTATCCGCGATAAATTCTGGAAAACCAAGGAAGAAGTACATTCTGCAGTAATGGGTTGCTACGCCTCCATGATGGAAGATCGAGTAATGGAACGGTATTTTCTCTGGGGAGAAATGCGAGCGGACATGGTAGAACCCACCACCCGCGCCCAAGCAGATATCATTGCCATTTATAACGGAGAAATTGGCAGCGGTAACGCCTTTACAACATGGGATTACTTCTACAGGACTATCAACCAGTGCAATACGGTGCTTGAGCTGGCGCCGCTGGCACGAGAAAAGGACCCGTCGTTTTCCGAAACGCTCCTGCGCCAGTACAGCGCCGAAGCAACCTGCATCCGCAGCCTGGCTTATTTCTATTTGCTCAGAACATTCCGCGATGTGCCATACATCACGAAAGCAAGCATTTATGACAACCAGAAGTTTTCTGTTCCCAAAAACGCACAGGAAGATATTCTTGATTCGCTTATTGTATCTCTGAAAAGGGTTGAACCCGACATTCCGTTCAATTACAACTCTGTGGCAGCAAACAAGGGGCGCTTCAACGCCTGGGGACTGAAAGCGTTGCTCGCCGACATCTATCTGTGGAAAAATGATTATGCTGCCAGCATTGAGTTATGTACGCAAATCATGAATTCCGGACAGTATTCTCTGGTGCCAGTAGGCAGAGAAGAAGTACTGGTAGAAGGCGCGCTTGTCGACAAGGTTTATTATGCCAATGAAAGCGATGTTTCGCGTATGTTTCAAAGCATGTATATTAATGGCAACAGCGTAGAAAGTATCCTTGAACTGCAGTTTGGCACAGACAAAGAAAATCCGTTTGTCAGAATGTTTTCTCCGGGTTATTCCGTTCTGCAGCCAAAAACGGCCAATTTCAGCACCGAATATTTCATGAGGTCGGCTATCGACAGAGGCTGGGCAGATATTCGCGGCGAAGGCGTTTCGTATGCTTCCACCTATATCTGGAAATGGATTGGATTAACTTCCTCCGCGCCGTTTAGTTATCGTCAGGTTGGTAATTCGTTCAGCAACTGGATATTTTACCGGCTTGCCGACATTTACCTGATGAAAGCCGAAGCCTTGACGCAGCAGGCTATGCTCAACGGCGACCAGACAAAATTACAGGAAGCGCTGGAATTAGTCGGCAAAATCAGAGAACGCGCCAACGCGCCGGAATCAACGGATTTGTTGTTTGGACATTCTGGCAGCATCGAGGCCAAAACGCTGGAAGAATTTATCCTGCGGGAAAGAGCGCGCGAATTTACATTTGAAGGAAAACGCTGGTTCGATGTGTTGCGGCACGCCCGTCGCGACAATTACAGCGAAAAGAACCTGGCCTATCTCCTGCGTATGTCAGTACTGTGCGCACCGCCGGAAAAAGCCATGAGTTTGCTGAGCAAATGGCAACACCATAAGGGAAGCCATTATCTGCCGATAAACGAAAACGAAATCAATACCAACAAATTATTGATACAAAACGAATTTTACAAATAAATCACAAATTCATACAGTCATGAAAACTATAAAAAAATTATCACGTCTTTGCGTAAAGCTCATGCTGCTGGGACTTGTTATTGTCCCTGTTTCCTGCGAAAAAGCAATGGAAGGCGAACTCTATCGGGTCTATGACGAAATAATGATGGACCAGATAATGGAAGAAATTCAACTGACCGAATTTCTCTCACTGGCCGAGAAGGGCGAAATGCGCGGAGTGCTGCATGCTGTTGGCGCAAATACGCTGTTTGTTCCGTCCAATGAAGCGGTTGAGGCCTATCTTCGAGAAATAGGCAAGACAAGCGTCAACGATCTTACAAAGGAAGAGGCCGAAGCAATTGTGACCTACCATCTGATACGCGACACACTCCCTACAGCCGATTTTGTGGACGGACGGCTGCCTTCGCCCAATTTCCAGCGAAAATACCTGACCACGAAAACCGAAGCGGCTGGCATCCGTATAAACCGTCAGGCATTGATTACAACAAAAGACCTGCGCGGAGGAAACGGATACCTGCACATTATAGACAAAGTACTGAGCCCGCCAGTCGAATCAGTTGCCGACCGAATCATGAACTTGCCCGACAGCGAATATTCTTTCTTGAAAACGCTCTTTACCATGTCGGGACTGAGAGATTCGCTTTCGATAGAAAAAACCGACTACTGGTACACATTCTTTATTCAGGACAATCAATCTTTTGAAGACGCCGGAATACTGACTGTCGAAGACTTGCTTGTGCAACTGCGAGCCAATACGCCTGCCATAGAAGACGATACGCAGCTGATTGCAAACTACATCGCCTATCACTGCACCAACAGTTTGAACTATGTGACCGACCTGCTGAGCCTGTCCAGTTTGCAAACGCTGGTTCCAAAACAGGTGATCATGTTCAAACGCAACCTGGACGTTGTGCTGCTCAATGAAGTAACTCAAGGACAGGAAACAGAACCCGGCATTCCCGTTGACCGCGCCAGCGACTATACAGACTGGAGCTGTTCCAATGGCGTTATCCATAAAATTGACGGAAACATACAGATAATCAACCGTACCGCCTACCGCGTTTATTGGGACATCTGCGAACAGCCCGAAATAATGGCGTTGAAAACATTCCGGAAAGCGGGAGCGAAAGTTTCTTTTGCCGCCGGCGAACTGTCGGGAATTACCTGGGGAGGCAAAACCGATGAATCGGTCTGGTACAACTGCGGTGGTTATTCCAATGTTTTTGACGACAAATTTCAATATGTTTACGGCGACTACCTTCGCTTCAGGCTGAGTACCACCACAATGCAGTGGATTGAATTTAAAACTCCAGTTCTGGTGGAAGGAAAATACAAGGTGTGGCTGTGCTGGCGTCGGGAACATGATGTGGTGGTCAAAACCACCTTCAAACAGGAAGGCTATGACGACCAGCCTCTGCCGTTCAATGTCAATCTGGCAGAATACATGCTAAACCCTGAAGCCGAAGGCTCGTCGCACGAACAGATAGAAATTGAAGGCTGGAAACAGTACAATGCAAAAAAATTCAACTCGGTGGTAAACGCCCATCTACTTGGAATTATTTCGGTAGAAACAACCGGACAGCATGTCTTGCGTTTCGATGTGGTCAGTTCGGCTCACAGTTACGAAGGTAGCTGGGATCTGATTGAATTTATTCCCATTGATGAAGACCAGTTGTGGCCGAGAGTTGACATCAAAGGCAACTGGTTCTACTCCGACAAACCGGCTTGTGAAGCATGGCCGCCCGACTGCGCACCTGTAACTGAAACTGAGTAATTAATTTATTAATATATACTAAAATATGAAAAATAAATCAATATATAAGCGTTTTTTCGTCCTGGCCTGCGTAGCGCTTGCGGCAGTCGCCTGCGACCAATGGGCGGACGACATCCGGCTGAAAGACGGAAAGTTGAACAAAACCGTCGTGGAACTCTTACAGGAAAATCCGGATGTTTCGATTTTCGTATCCATCCTGCAAAAAACCGGCTATGACCTGTTGCTGCAAAACGAGCAGTCTGTCACCGTGTTTGCGCCCCAAAACAGCGTGCTGCAGGGCATGGATTT